>NZ_JBFRCU010000008.1:0-140296 GCF_052113205.1 Inquilinus sp. YAF38
CCCAAGTCGTGCGCACCCACTGGACCATCGAGAACCAGCTCCATTGGACCCTCGACGTCGTCTTCGACGAGGACGATGCCCGCACCCGCAAGAACAACGGCCCGGAGAACCTGGCCATCATCCGCCGGCTCGCCCACAACATCTTGCGGGCCCATCCCCTCGACAAACCCCTCGCCAGCAAAATGCGCCGCGCAAAATGGAGCAAAGAATTCTTCTTCGAACTCTTTACATACATGCGATAGCCCTGCCTCCCGCAGGGGGAGGGGGGATTTAAAAAAATTCATTTCCGAAAGAAAGCCGTCGGCCATCCTCACCCCGTCGCCTGCAGGCCCGGGAACAGGTAGATGCGGCCGGAGTTCAGGTCGTAATCCGGGTCGTCCCAGCCGATCATCTTGCCGGGATTCAACAGGCCGCGCGGGTCGGTCTCGCGCTTGAACTCCAGCTGCACCGCGTCGGTGCGCTTCATGCCCCCCTCCTCCAGCGTGTAGCGGTGCGGGTTGAAGATCAGGCAGCCATGGTCCTCATGGATGCGGATGATCTCGTCCAGCCGCGCCTCGCTGGTGAAGCGCACGATCGGCAGGCCGGAGCAGGTGACATTGCCGTCGAAGCGGATCACCTCGAGATGGCCCGGCACCTCGTCGCCGAAGATCTTCGTCATCTCCTCGACCAGCCGGAGATGGTCGGGGAACGGGTACAGCACCTGCAGATAGGTGATGGTCGGGTCGATCTTGATCGCCCGCAACGTGGTGTGGTTCCAGGTCAGCTCGTACAGCGGCGGCAGGCCCTTCTTCTCCTCGTCGGTCGCGGTGTCGGCGCGGAACAGCACCTCGCCCTTCGACCGCTTCATGAAGGCCTCGAAGCCGCCCATGGCGAAGTCGGCCACCATCAGCAGCACCACCGACTGGTCCGGGCGCACGAACTTGCGGTGCTTGAGGAAATACTCGTGCGGCACCGGGGCGGCGACCGGCGCGATCTCCTTGACCAGCAGGCCGTCGGCCCGGCCGATCTCCTCGCCGAAGCGGACGGCATCCATCCAGTCGTCGAAGCCGACGACGACGTCGACCCAGTCCGGCGCCGCGGCCAGCGGGATCTCGACCTCGGTGATGATGCCGTTGGTGCCGTAGGCGTGCAGCGCCTTCAGCAGGTCCTCGCCGGTCAGGTCGAGGATCCGCGGCTCCGCCTCCATCGTCACCAGCCGCACCCGCATGACGTTGCCGAGGTTGCGCAGGCCGCCCCAGCGGATCGAGCCGACGCCGCCGGAGCCGCCGGCCAGGAAGCCGCCGATCGTCGCCATCCGGTAGGTCGACGGGAACAGCCGCATCTCCTGCCCGACCTTGGCCCGGGTCTGGGCATCCATTTGGGCCAGCACCGCGCCAGCCTCGGCCGCCACCGCGCCGGGGCGGATCGCCGTCACCCGGTTCATCCGCGCCAGGTTCAGCACCATGCCGCCGGACAGCGGCATGGCCTGGCCGTAATTGCCGGTGCCGGCGCCGCGCGGTGTCACCGGCACGCCGTGGGCATAGGCGGCCTTCAGCGCCTGCACCACCTCGGCCTCCGAAGTCGGCGACACGACGAGGTCGCCGGTGACATGCTCCAGCTGCCGCTTTAGCACCGGCGAGTACCAGAAGAAATCCTGGCTCTTCTGCTTCACCAGCACCGGGTCGTCGGTGACCCGCAGCCCCTCCAGGTCGCGCTTCAGCGCGGCGAGATCGGTCATCGGGTCTCTCCTTTGGCGGACGCCAGCAGCGTGTCCAGCTCGCGGTAATCCGGCGGGGTGGTGTCGACGGCGCGGCCGTTCCTGACCACGATCCGGTCGGCCTGCGGGCGGGACAAGAGCTCGGTCCAGCTCCGGGCGCGCAGCAGCACCAGGTCGGCGCCGCCGCCCGCTTCCAGGCGGCCGAATTCGGGCCGGCCCAGCACCTCGGCCGGGGTCGCTGTCACCGCCCGCGGCCAGTCGCCGACCGGGTGGTCGAGATGCAGGATCCGCGTCGCCTGGGCATAGACCTCGAGCGCGTCGAGATCGCCATAGGCGTAGAACGGGTCGCGGGTGTTGTCCGAGGACACCATCACCGGGATGCCGCGCGCCTTCATCTCGTGCAGCAGTGTCACCCCGCGCCAACGGGGTGTGGCCCCGGCGCGGCGGTCCTGCAGGTACATGTTGCACATCGGCAGCGACACCACGGCCAGGCCGGCCTCGGCCACCAGGTCGAGCGTGCGGTCGATCACGTCCTCGGGCTGCCGGGCCAGGGAGCAGCAATGGCCGACCAGCACCCGGCCGCGGAAGCGGTGGCGGATCGCGGCCTCGGCGATCAGCGCCAGCGTCCGCACCGCCGGGTCGCCGGTCTCGTCGGCGTGGAAATCGAGGTCGAGGCCGTGCTCGATGGCGTGGCCGAACAGCCGGTCGATGCCGGTCTCCAGACCCGGCACCGGGTAGGTGACCGCGCCGAGTATGCCGCCATGGGCGCGGACGGTCTGACTCAGATCGTCGAAATACGGATCCTCCAGCACCCGGTCGATGCCGACCAGGGCCGAGCCCTGCAGCTCGATCCGCCCGGCCCATTCCACGCGCAGCTCGGCGAAGACCGGCCAGGAGATGCGGTGCTGCGGCGGGCTGCTGTCGATATGGCTGCGGATCAGCCGGGTGCCGTGGGCGAAGGCGCAGCGCAGGCTGAACGCCATCCGCGTCCGCACGTCTTGCTCCGACCAGTTGGCTGCACTGTCCGCCCGGACGGTGAAGAGCGCGCCGTCGAAGCTGCCATCCGGGTTCGGCGCGCGCGGCCAGATATGGCCCTTGTCGAGATGGGTGTGCGCCTCGACGAAGGCCGGCCACACCATGCCGCGGTCGAGGTCCAGCGCCGGCAGGTTGTCGGGCTCAGGGCTGCCGGCGGAGCGGATCGTGGTCAGGATTCCGCCGTCGATCGTCAGGTCGGCCAGCGCCAGCCCATCGCGGTCCGGCTGCAGATCCGCGCCCTCGGCCAGGCAGGCCGGCACGGTGGCGTTGGTCAGGCGGTAGCGCCGGGCCTCGGGCAGCGTGGCGAAGCCCATCTCAGTTCTCCCGCCGGATGGCGCTTTCGTGCCAGCGCCGCAGCAGCAGATGCGACACCAGGCTGGTCAGGGCGAAGATGGCGAGGCCGGTCAGGGTGATCAGGATCAGCGCCGCGAACAGCCGCGGCACGTTCAGTCGCCGCCCGGCCTCGAGGATGCGGAAGGCCAGGCCGGACTGGGCGCCGGCCGATCCCGCCGCGAACTCCGCCACCACCGACCCGATCAGCGCCAGCCCGCCGCCGATGCGCAGGCCGGTGGCGAAATAGGGCAGGGCGGACGGAATGCGCAGATGCAGCAGCGACTGCCAGCGAGAGGCGCCGTACAGCTCGAACAGGTTCAAGAGGTTGTGGTCGGTGCTCTTCAGCCCCTGGGTCATGTTCGACAGGATCGGGAAGAAGGCGACGATGAAGGCGCAGATCAGCAGCACCGATTCAGTCGACGGCGCGTAGATGATGATCAAGGGCGCGATCGCCACGATCGGCGTCACCTGCAGCACCACGGCGTATGGGTAGAAGGCCAGCTCCAGCCAGCGCGACTGGATGAACAGGATGGCCAGCGTCACGCCGCCGATCAGCGCCGCGGCCAAAGCGGCGAAGGTGATGGTCAGCGTCACGGCGAGGGCGGAGGACAGGATCGGCCAGTCGCCGACCATGGTCGCCGCCACCTCGGTCGGCGACGGCAGGATGTAGCGCGGCACCTGATAGGCCACGACGTACCATTGCCACAGCGCGATGAAGGCGGTGAAGGCGATCACCGGGATGGCGATGCGTGCCGCCAGTTCCCGGAGGCGCCCGGGCTCGGCCCGCCGGGCCTCGGCGATCGCGGCCTCATCCTCGCCGGTCTGGATCCCGATCCCAGTCATCGCTGCTCCGCCGCCACCATGATCGCCCGCATCAGCGCGTCCGACACGGTGCGGCAGCGCTCATTGTAGGGCGTCGACATCCGGTACTCGTTGCCGCGCGGATAGGGGGCGTCGACCGCCACCTCCTCGATCACCCGGCCCGGCCGCGCCGCCATCACCACGATGCGGGACGACAGGTAGACGGATTCGAACACCGAATGGGTGACGAAGATGATGGTCCAGTTCTGCCCCTGCCACAGCCGCAGCAGGTCGTCGTTCAGCTTGATCCGGGTGATCTCGTCCAGCGCCGCGAAGGGCTCGTCCATCAGCAGCAGCTTGGGCCGGGTGACCAAAGCGCGGGCGATCGACACCCGCATCTTCATGCCGCCCGACAGCTCGCGCGGATAGGCGTCGGCGAAGCGGTCGAGCCCGACCATCGCCAGCGCCTCCATCACCCGGTCGCGCGCCGCCGCCCGCGACAGGCCCTTCAGCCGCAGCGGCAGCCAGACATTCTTGAACACCGTGGCCCAGGGCATCAGCGTCGGCTCCTGGAACACGAAGCCGACCTCGCCATCGGTCGTGGCACGGCTGCCGTTCGGCCAGCGGATCGCGCCGGCCGAGGGGGCGCCGAGCCCGGCGATCAGCCGCAGCGCCGTCGACTTGCCGCAGCCGGAGGGGCCGAGCAGGCTGACGAACTCGCCCTCCCGGATGTCGAGCGACAGGGCAGACAGGGCCAGGGTGCCGCTGGCGAAGCGCTTCGACACCCCGTCCAGCGACACCAGAACCCCGTCGGCGGCGGTCTGCCCGGGCGTGGTCAAGGCGACCGAATCCACCTCAGCCGCCGGCCAGCTTCTTGTAGACGTCGAGGCCGACGCCCTTGCACACGAAGCGGGTGGTGAAGGCCTTGCCGACATCCAGCCCGGCATCCAGCACCCCGGCCTTGACCATGCTGTCGTAAAAGCTCTGGTACCGCGCCGCGGTCATGCAGCCGATGCCCTGGGTCTCGGCCTCGCCGGCGATGACGATACGTGCGGCCTTCAGCTGCTCCCGCCCATAGGCCAGCTGCTCGTCCGTCATCTCCGGATTGTCCTTCTTGATCAGGACGTTGGCCGCGCTGTTGTCGCCGTACAGATAGGTGTACCAGCCGATGATCGTGGCATCGACGAAGCGCTGCACCAGGTCCGGGTTCTGGTCGACCATCGCCTGCTGCGCCGCGATGGTGGTCGAATAGGCGCCGTAGCCGTTGTCGGCGAGCAGGAAGACCTTGGGCTTCCAGCCGGCCTGCTTCTCGATGTCCCGCGGCTCCGAGGTCAGATAGCCCTGCTGGCCGGATTTCGGGTCGGCGATGAAGGGGGCAGGGTTGAAGGTGTAGGGCTTGTACTGCTCGTCCCGGAAGCCCGGATAGGCCGATTTCAGCCAGCGATAATAGGTGTCGTAGCCTTCGCCCGACAGGAACAGCGTGTCCAGCTTCGCCAGGTCGGCGATGGTCTCGATGCCCTGGTCGGGATGGGCCATCAGCACCTGCGGGTCCTTCTGGAAGATGGCGGCGACATTGATCACCGGCACCCCTTCCTTGACCGAATCGAAGGCGTCCAGCGTGCCGCCCATGAAGAAGTCGATCTGGCCGGCCACCAGGCGCGCCCGGTTGGCCGCCTGCGGCCCGCCCATGACGATGGTGACGTCCAGGCCGTATTTGGCGTAGGTGCCGTCCGCCACCGCCTGGTAGTAGCCGCCGTGCTCGGCCTGGGCCAGCCAGTTGGTGCCGAAGCTGACCTTGTCGGCCGCGGAGGCCGTGCCGGCTGCCATTCCCGCCGTCAAACCGAGGGCGAGAGCGAGAACTCGTCCGAAAAGTTGCATGAAGCCGATCCCTATGTCGTTTTTTATGCCGCAGCGCCAAAGACGACAGGATGCAACGGCCGTGCCATCCGCTCCCGGTTCCAGGTTTGCCGGCGATCCGCGGGATACTGGCCATCGGGCGCCCGGGTGGCGGCGCGCCGCGGCCGACGCCCTTCCCTCCGGTGCCCAACAACTGGGCAGCCTAGTCCAGATTTCCAGCATGCGGCAACCTTGTCACCGGGCCTGCGCAGTCCTACGGTTCCCTGCCTTTTGCGGGAGACGAATCCCCTTGTCACGCCCCATCACCCCCGCCGGAATCCGGCCGCCCTTCGCTCGCTACAGCCATGCCGTCGAGGTGCCGGCGGGCAGCCGCCTGGTGGTCTGCTCCGGCCAGCTCGGCATCGGCCCGGACGAGGCGGTGCCGGCCACGGTCGAGGGCCAGGCCGAGCTCTGCTTCGACAACATCCGGGCGATCCTGGCGGCGGCCGGGATGGACCTGTCGCACATCATCCGCATCAACGCCTTCGTCACCGGGCGGGAGCATCTGAAGGGCTACATGGCGGTGCGCGACCGCGTCGTCGCCGACCCGCCCCCGGCCTCGACCCTGATGATCGTCTCCGGCTTCGCGCGGCCGGAGTTCCTGGTCGAGGTTGAAGTGATCGCTGCCGGCCCTGCCGCCTGAGAGGGATAACCATGCTGCCGAAGCGCTATTGGCATGAGATGACGACGCTCGACTTCCGGGACGGCGGAGTCGAGAGCTGGATCGCGGTGCAGCCGGTCTGCGCCATCGAGCAGCACGGGCCGCATCTGCCGGTCTATACCGACACCTGCATCGCCGAGGGCATGGTGCGGCGGGTGCTGGAACTGCTGCCGCAGGAGCTGCCGGTGGTCTTCCTGCCGACCCAGGCGGTCGGCAAGTCGAACGAGCACATCGCCTCGCCCGGCACCCTGACCCTGTCCTGGGAGACGCTGACCCAATATCTGATCGAGATCGGCGAGAGCGTCCGCCGGGCCGGGCTGCGCAAGCTGATCCTGATCAACTCGCATGGCGGCAACGTGCCGATCCTCGACGTGGTGGCGCGCGAGCTCAGGGTCCGGCACGGCATGCTGGCGGTGCATTCGGCCTGGTCGCGCTTCGGCAACCCGGACGGGCTGTTCCCGGCCGAGGAGGCGGCCTACGGCATCCATGGCGGCGACATGGAGACCTCGGTGATGCTGCATCTGCGCCCGGATCTGGTGAAGGTGGACCTGGCCGAGGATTTCCGGTCGACCCAGCTGGAGTTCCTGCGCGAGTTCGCGCATCTGCGGGCGCATGGCGTGTCGCAGTTCGGCTGGATGGCGCAGGACCTGAACCCCGGCGGCGCGGTCGGCAATGCCGGCAACGCCACGGCCGAGAAGGGGCGGCAGGTGGTCGACCATCAGGCCGCCGCCTTCGTCGCCCTGTGCCGCGACGTGCACGGCTTCGACTTGGCGCGGCTGTGGGAGCCCGACGCCTAAGCCGGGGTGAACACCTCGACCGGGACTCTCACCCCGCGCAGGGTCTGCAGGCCGAGGCAGCGGAAGCGTTCCGGCGCCGCCAGGGCCTCGACGAAGCGGCGGCTGACCACCATCGGCACGTCCAGCACGCTGCACAGGTGCTCCAGCCGGGCGGCCTCGTTCACCGCCGGGCCGATGATGGTGAAGTCCAGCCGCTGGCCCGAGCCGACATTGCCGTACAGCACGTCGCCGGCATGCAGCGCCACGTCCAGCGTCATCACCGGCGCGCCCGCCTTGGCGCGGCGGAGATTGATCGCCGCGATCCGCTCCAGCGCCTCGGCCGCGGCGGCCAGGGCCCGGCCGCAGGTCTCGGCCGGGTCGTCCTCGGCGAAGGCGAAGGTGGCCAGCAGGCCGTCGCCCATGAACTTCAGCACCTGCCCGCCGTAATCCTCGATTGGCGCCGCCAGCGCGTCGAGATAGTCGTCCAGCATGCTGACCAGCTGGTCTCGCGGCAGGGCGTCGGCCAGGGCGGTGAAGCCGCGCAGGTCGCCGACCAGGATCGCGGCCGAGATGGTCTCGACCGAGCCGCGGCGGATCTCGCCCTGCAGCACCCGGCGGCCGACGTCGCGGCCCAGATAGGTGCTCAGCACGGTGCGGATGGCGGCGAGGTCGATGCCGACCCGGATCGCGGCGCCGAACACCGGCATCAGATCGTCCAGCGCCTGCACCTCCGCTGCCGTGAAGCCGCCCCGCCGGTCGGTCGCCAGCGTGACCGTGGCGCCGGTGCGCAGCGGGTGCAGCGCGCCGTCGAAGCCGAAGGGGATGATGAAGCAGAGATAGTCGGTGGCGCCGGCGTCGCGGAACTCGGCCAGGATCGGGAAGTGGTCCACGCCCTCGCCCCGTTCCAGCCGATAGCGGGTCAGCGGCACCAGGTCGTCGGCCTGGGACGCGGCGGGGTCCATGGCGGCCTCCCGCGCGGCCAGCACCGCCGGGTAGATCGGGCTGGGGCTCGAGAGCTTGCCCCAGGACCCGTGGCCGTAGGCCTCGCTCTGGCGGTCGCCCTCACGGGTCCAGGTCAGGCCGAAGGCCTCGATCTCCGGGTGCAGCGTGGTGGCCGAGAGAAACGCCCGCCACAGCGGGATGCCGGCCGCCAGCACCCGGTCGGCGAAGCCGGCCGCGACATCCTGCACCGGCCCGGCCAGCAGCGCCTGGTTGCCCAGCCAGCGCCGCAGCCGGGCCAGGGCGGCGGCGGTCGCGGCGGGCAGGGCGTCGGTCTTATCGGTCACGCGACAGGCCGCGCGACTCAAGCGCGGCCAGATAGGTGCGCCACAGCTCGTCCTGCCGGGTGGCCAGCTCGTGCAGCCAGGTCCAGGAATAGAGGCCGGTGTCGTGGCCGTCGTCGAACACCAGCCGCACCGCGTAATGGCCGACCGGCTCGACCGCGGTGATCGCGACGTTGCGCTTGCCGCCGACGATGGTCTTCTGTGACGGGCCGTGGCCCTGCACCTCGGCCGACGGGCTCTCGACCCGCAGCAACTCGGCCGACAGGGTGACGTGCAGACCGTCGTCGAAGCGCAGCTCCAGCACCCGCTCGGCCCGCTTCAGCCGGATCTCGACCGGCCGGGCGGCGCTGCCCGTCAGGGGCGGGCTGCCCATCGAGGTCATGGGGTCAGCGCCGCGCGTCGGGGTCGAGCGGCCGGGCCTCGTCGACCAGCATGATCGGGATGCCGTCGCGGATCGGATAGGCCAGGCGCGCCTGGTCCGAGATCAGCTCCTGCGCTTTCGCGTCGTAGCGCAGCAGCGATTTGGTCAGCGGGCAGACCAGCATCTCCAGCAGGCGCGGATCGACCGCGGTAGGGCTGCTGGGCGGCGGGTTGCCGGGGGCAGCGGTGCTGCCAGAGTCGGGTGTATCGGTCATGGCACGGGGTCCGGGAACAGGGGCCGTCAGTGGCGCACGCGGCCGGCATGGCCGCCATGGATCGCCATCCGGATGATCGATAGCATGACTCGGGTGCGCTCGCAGAGATCCTTCGCCTCGAGCAGCGCCTGCTTCTCCTGCGGCTCGAACGGGCAGATCATGGCCAGCGAGGTGACCAGGCGCTCATCCGGAGTCTGGCCGATCGCCTCCCAGTCGGCGGACAGGCCGGCGATGCGGAAATACTCGGTCAGGGCATGGTCCAGCCCGGCACGGTCGATCTCCGCCGGGGTCGGCTCGGCCATGTCGGCGGAAAAGCCGGTCCAGCCCGGCCGCACCCGGCGATAGCCGCGCCGCTCCTCCAGCTCCTGCTCGACCCGGAATCGGCACAGGCCGGTGAGGGTGATCAGGTAGCGGCCGTCATCGGTCTCGTCGAAGCTGGTGATCCGGCCGGCGCAGCCGACGGTGTAGAGCGGCGGGGGCGCCGCGCCCCATTGACCGGGGCGCGGCTGGATCATACCGATCAGCCGGCCGCCGGCCAGCGCGTCCTCGACCATGGCGAGATAGCGCGGCTCGAAGATGTTGAGAGGCAGCAGGCCGCGCGGCAGCAGCAGGACCCCGGGCAAAGGAAACACCGGCAGGTCGGTGCCGAGGTCGTCGAAGGCTGGCGCGCGCGGCCGCCCTCTCATGTCCCGGACCGGATCATGAGAACAGCAGCGAGGACAACCGACGCCGGCCGGACAGGGTCAGGGGGTCGGTCGGGCCCAGTGCCTCGAACAGCTTGACCAGCTGTTTGCGCGCTGCCTGCTCGTTCCACTCACGGTCGCGGCGGAACGACTCCAGCAACTCGTCCATCGCCTCCTCGCGCTGGCCGGCACCATAGAGCGCGGTCGACAGCTCCAGGCGTGCCTCATGGTCGTTCGGATTGGCCTCCAGCCGCTGGCGCAGACCGGCCAGCCCCGCAATGGCGACGGCGCTCTGCTCGGCCAGCTCCAACGCGGTCTTGGCCGCGGCGATGTCGGCGTGGCGCGCCATCTCCGGCGTCAGGCTTTCCAGGAACTGCTTGGCCTGCTCGATCTCGCCCAGCGCGATCAGGCAGCGGGCCAGGCCGGCCGCGGCGGCGGCGCTGTCCGGGGCATGCGCCAGCACATGCTGGTAGATGCCGGCCGCTTCCTCGACGTTGCCGCTGTCGAGCACGCTCTTGGCCTCGGCCAGCAGCTCGTCGACATGGTCGTGGGAATCATGTCCGGCCAGCTGCACCAGCTTGTCGATGAAGCTCTTGACCTGGCTTTCCGGCACCGCGCCCATGAAGCCGTCGACCGGGCGGCCCTGGTAGAAGGCGTAGACCGTCGGCACCGACTGGATGCGCAGCTGCGCCGCCAGGGCCTGGTTCTGGTCGATGTCGACCTTGACCAGCCGGACCTTGCCTTGGGCCGCCTGGACTTGCTTCTCCAGCAGCGGCCCCAGCGTCTTGCACGGGCCGCACCAAGTGGCCCAGAAATCGACGATGACCGGCACCTCCATCGAGGCCTCGATCACGTCGGCGCGGAAGCCGGCGGTGTTGCTGTCCTTGATCACCGGTGCGGCGCCGCCAGAGGCGGCATTGAGAAGGGCGTCCATGGCGTTGTCCCAGGTCTGATATTGATCTGTGCCGATGGCCGGCGGCGGCAAGCGGCGGCATCAGCCGCCGGCAGGCGCATCCTCGGCCGGTGGCGTGACGGTCGCCGGCTCCGCCGGCAGGGTGACGGAGTCGAGATCGACGATATGGGGTTCGTGGCCGCAGCTGGCAATGAAGCTCAGCAGGCCGGCCGGCGCGATCGCCGTGGTCATGGTGTTGACCAGCGGATGGAAGTGCAGCGTGCCGTGCCGCATCATGTCGGCATCCAGCGCGATCGTGACCTGCCGGGCGTCGTCGTTGATGATGGCGAAGGGCGTGACCGAGCCGGGAGTCACGCCCAGCGCCTCCATCAGCCGGTCGGGCGACCCGAAGGACAGCCGGCCGGCGCCGAGCAGCTCGCCGAGCGCCTTCAGGTCGACGCGGCGCTCCTCCTCGCAGACGACGAGCCAGGCCTGGCCCTTCTTGTTGCGCAGGAACAGGTTCTTGGAGTGCCAGCCGGGCAGCAGGCCGCGCAGATGGCGCGATTCCTCGACCGTGAACACGGCCTCGTGCTCATGTGTCGAGACCTCGACACCGAGCGCGCGCAGCCGCGCGAACAGGTCGGCAGGGGTCGCGCAGGGACGGGCCGCGGCGGCGGGCGGGGACGAGTCGGGGGCAGTGCTGTCGGGCGCGGTCATGGCACGGTGTTATACGAGGCCGCGGCCGCGCTTCCAAGCCCGCCCCGGTCAGTGTCCGGCGGCACCCCGGCGGGACGCGTAAAAAATCCGCATTTAGGTGCTTGCAAATCCCGCGGCATCGGATATAACCCGCCACCTCGACGGCGCTGCGGCGCCGACGACGCCAGAGCGGGCGTAGCTCAGGGGTAGAGCACAACCTTGCCAAGGTTGGGGTCGAGGGTTCGAATCCCTTCGCCCGCTCCAGTTTCTCTCAGGAAAGTCAGCGACTTTGCAGGCGCCCTCAGGGGCGTTTTCTGCTTCCCCGGCCTCGCTTTCGAAAGCGGGGAAGCAGGGGGAAGCAACTGGAGGCATGTTGCGGCGCACACCGATGCCGCTGTGATGTCGTTCGCCTTGGAGCCCGACTCGCCATTTCTCCTCCATCAATCCAGTCGAAGAGCCGCGCGTGCGATCCACCCGGATGACGCGGCGCCGCCGCTCATTTGCATCCCAAGTTTCGACTGGATATATTACGGGAGATCGACTGGAGCGCAAGTATGGCCAGCAACTCGCAACGCCGCGCCATTCGGGAGTACCGGTCCCGCCTCAGTGCGCGCGGGTTGGCGCGCTTCGAGGTGCTGGGCCTCGACAGCGACCGCGACCTGATCCGGTTGCTCGCGCGCCGGCTGGCGGAAGGCGGTCCGGAGGCATCCCGGCTCCGCGCCGTGGTCAGCCAGGGCATCGCCGGCGAGGCGCCGAGCAGGGGCGGGATTCTCGCCGCCTTGCGCCGCTCGCCGCTGGTCGGAGCAGATCTCGATCTGTCGCGCCCCCGTGAGGAAGGGCGCGTGGTCGATCTCTGATGCGCTATCTTCTCGACACCAGCATCATCAGCGCAATCGTCCGGCCGGTTCCGCCGGAGGCGCTCGTTGCGTGGATGGCTGAACAGGTCGACGAGGACCTCTTCATCGCGTCGCTGACCGTCGCCGAGATCCGACGCGGCATCCTGGAGAAGCCGGCGGGCCGCAAGCGCGATCAACTCGAGGCATGGTTCGCGGGGCCCGACGGTCCTTCCACCCTCTTCGCGGGCCGTATTCTCCCATTCGACGAGAAGGTGGGGCTCATCTGGGCGAGGCTGATGGCCGAAGACACGGCCGCGGGGCGGCCGCGTAGTGCGCTCGACACCATCGTCGCGTCGGTCGCTGAGGCAAACGACTGCATCATCGTAACCGATAACGAGAAGGACTTCGCCGGAGTCGAGATTCTCAATCCCCTTCGGACCGCAGGATAATCACGGAGCTGACGGATTCGGACGTGGCCGCCGAGGCGTGGCATCGGCCTTTCATCGAGGCATTTCGCGACGGCTTGGCTGATTGCATACGCCCCCTCGGGCGATTGAGCGGCGCGAGCCGCACACCCGTCGGTGAGAGGGGCTGCTTGCCTCCGCGACGACCATACCGAGGCGCGCGCCGACGGCAATCAACGCGGTGGACAGGTTGTCGTGCATCCAGTGCGCTTTGGCGTCGTCGGTCATCAATCCGGCGAAATAGGTTCCGTAGACCGCGAAGCTGAGGTCGATGATATCATTTCGGGCCTTGTCGAGGCGCTTCGGCGCTTGGCTACCGTTTTTGATCCACCACAGGGCGTAAATGAGGATGGCAAGGGACTGCCCGCACTCACGGGCGCTCCCGTTGCCGGCACGGGACTTGGTACCTCTCGTCACGATCGTGCAATAGTCCGATTAATATCATCCGAATGTGACATCGACATTAGGACCAAAGGTCCGATGCTCGCTGACGCGCTGGCAGGTGCGCCCGAATGCCCTTGTCGCGGCAGGCAATCGACCTCCCGCCGGCCACGTCCGCAGTGGCTTGACCCCGTGTGGAAGCACCCAGCAACGATTTCTGGCTCGGGGGGCAGCCGACATAGAATGATCGAAGTGAGCAGCGGCGATTCCTACGAGTCAATGGCGGCGCCGGAGACAACCTCCCTCACGATCGAGGTCAGCCGGATTCGCTGCGAGTGGAGGAGGCGGTCTAGCTTCTCCAATCCCTGCTGCGCCGAGCCTACCTTGAGCGCGGCGACGAGGGCGTCGAGCTGGTCCCGGATCTCGCCGGCGTGCCGCGAGCCGCAGTCGACGAGGCGGACATACCGGGTGCGCTCGTTGCATTGCCGCGTCAGCCGGACTAGCTCGCGGTTGAGCGACATCCGGGCGATCTGCTCGTGCAGGCGCTCCAACCGGATGCACAGCAGGCGTGCGGCATCGCGCGCCGCCAACTCGGCGTCCGGTCCGGACAACGGTGCCGCCACGAAATCGTCCTGCCGCGCCTCCAGCGAGCTGCGCAGCACCATGTGCAGCAGGCCGTACAGGTCGTCGATCTCGTGCAGGTCCGGGATCTTGGTGAAGAAGCCCCGGTTCGGCTGGGTGGTGATCAGCCCCTCGTCGGTCAGCCGGATCAGCGCCTCGCGGACCGGCGTGACGCTGACCTTCAGGGTGGTCGACAGCTCGCTGATGTGCAGATGCTCGCCGGGACGGAACTGGAAATCGACCACCAGCTCCTTCAGCTTCGAATAGACCGAGGCCACCTTCCGGCTCTCGACGCCGTAATACATGTCGGTTTACTCCGCGGGGCAGGCCGTCGTTCCGGACGCGACGGCGGAGGCCGGGTCGCGCCGGAAGCGATCGACTCGGAAGGGGGCGACGGGCAGGGAGGCGGTCCCGTCGAGTGCCAGCTCGGCCAGGACGCGGCCGACGATCGGGCCGAGCTGGAAGCCGTGCGCGGAAAAGCCGAAGGCGTGGAACGCCCCCGGCACCGCGGCGCTGAGGCCGAGCACGGGCAGCCCGTCGGGGGTAAAGCCCTCTATGCCGGACCAGAAGCGCATGATCGACGCCCGCGCCATGATCGGGAACAGCGCCGCGGCGTTGCCGGCGGCCCGGGACAGGGCGCGAACGTCGATCGCCGTGGCGTTGCTGTCCAGGTCGACCGGCGCCCGGTGGCCGCCGCCGATCAGCACGGTGCCGTTCTGGAATTGCTTGAAGGACAGGGCTCGTCCGGCCGCCCCGACCACCGGCCCGACGAAGCGCGGCATCCGCGCCGTGACCATCATCATCGATCCGTTCGCCGCCAGCGGCACGGCATCGCCGAGGATCGCCGCCAGCCGGCCGCCCCAGGCGCCGGCGCAGTTGAACAGCAGGGCGGCGTCGTGCCACTCGCCCCCGGCGGTCACGCGCCAGCTGGCGCCATCCGGGCGGGTCACCGCCGTCACCGCGGCGCCTTCGACGATCCGGACCCCTTCGCGCTCGGCCGCGCACCGGAACGCGGTCGTGGTCCGGAACGGGTCGGCGAAGCCGTCATCGGCGACATGCAGCCCGCCCAGGCAATGCGGCGCGACCTCGGGCAGCAGCCGGCGCAGCTCCGAGCGGTCGATCACCGCCTCGCGATAAGCCAGCCCGAGCGCGTCGACGGCGCGGCTGCGCCGGTCCAGCCCTTCCATCTCCTCGGCGGTCTCGGCGACGCGGACTTGGCCGCTGGAGCGGAAGCCGCAATCATCGTCGACCAGCGCCTCCATCTGGCGCCACAGCGCCTTCGCCGCGATCGACAGCGGCAACTCGGGCAGGGCCCTGCCCAGGGTGCGGACCCCGCCGGCATTCACCCCCGAGGCGTGCCGGCCGACATAGTCCTTCTCGATCACCGTGACGCCGAGGCCGCGTCGCGCCAGATGCAGCGCCGTCGAGCAGCCCTGCAGCCCGCCGCCGATCACGATTGCGTCCGAGGTCGTTTTCACCTCACGCCTCCGCCGCTTCGGGAGCCGCCAGCCGCGCCAGCTGGTCGAGCGGCACCGGCCGGATCGGCGGCCGCACACGAAAGCGCCCGACGGTCTGGACCGGCACGCCGCACGCGGCGGCGGCCAGCTCGCTGACCGTGCCGGCGCAGATCCGGCCCTGGCAGGGGCCCATGCCGCAGCGCAGTGCGCTCTTCAGTCGGTTCGCCTCTGCCGCGCCGCGGTGCGCCTCCTGCCGGACCATGCCGGCCGTCACCTCCTCGCAGCGGCAGACGATCACGGCATCGTCTGCCGGGACCCGCAGCCCGAAGCGCGGGCGGTAGAGCCGCTCCAGGAACGGCCGGATCGCCTCCTCGCGCCGCAGCGACGCCTGCAGCGGCCGGGCCAGCGCGTCCCGGCGCCGCTCGGAGAGGAGGTCGAGGGAACAGGCGGCGGCCAGGGCCGCCAGCCGGCCCCGATCCGCCGCCGCTCGCGCCCCGGCGATGCCGGCGGCGTCGCCGGCGACCAGCAGGCCGGGCACCGCGGTCCGGCCCCAGGCATCGGTCTCCGCCGTCCAGCACAGCCGCTCGGCGTCCCAGCGCGGCGGGCAGCCGGCGGCCCAGGCGAGTTGCAGGTTGGGCACCACGCCCTGGTGCAGGAACACCGTCGTCACGCCGTCGAGCCGCTGCCAGATGCCGTCCCGCCGGAACGCGACGCCGGCGACGCGGCTGTCGCCGCCGATCCGCAGGTCCTCGACCCCGCGGAAGACGGGCACGCCGGCGCGGCGGATCTCGGCCAGCAGGCTCAGGCCCTCGGCGAGGGTGCGGAGCGCGGATGCCCTGAGCGACAAGGACGCCAGGGCGTCGCGGCGCCGGGGCGGATCGGTGGTATCGAGGATCGCCCGGATGGCTAGGCCGGCGCGCAGATACTGCGCCGCCACCAGATACAAGAGCGGGCCGCAGCCGGCGAAGACGGCACCGTCGACGGCCACGGCGCTCGACTTCAGCAGCAGTTGGGCGGCGCCGGCAGTCATCACGCCCGGCAGGGTCCAGCCGGCGACCGGCATCGGCCGCTCCAGGGCACCGGTCGCCAGGATCACCCGGTCGGCGGTGATCAGGCGGATCCCGTCGCCGTCGGAGAGGGCCAGCCGGAAGCCCCGCTCAATGTGCCAGATTCCGGCCCCGGAGACATACTCGACCGCGCTGCCCCGCAGAGCCGAAACGAGGCCGGCGCCAGCGGCGTAGTCGGGACCTAGAATCCGGGTGCCGCGCAGCGGCGACCGGTCGATCGAGCGGTAGACCTGGCCGCCTGGCCCGGCCTGCTCGTCCAGCAGCACCGTGTCGAGGCCGAGCACGTCAGCCTGCACCGCGGCGGCCATGCCGGCCGGTCCGGCGCCGATCACGGCGAGCTGGTAGCGATCCGTCATCGGCCGGACCCCTCCGGCGCGACGCGGATCCGCATGCCCGGGCGGACCTCCGCCAGGCAGGCCTGCTGCCCGGGCCGGCCGTCGATCTCGACCAGGCAGTCGAAGCAGACCCCCATCATGCAGTACGGGCCGCGCGGCAGGCCGCTGACTGCGGCGCGGTGCACCGCCTGCCGGCCATGCAGCAGCAGGGCGGCCGCGACCGAGGCGCCGGCGGGAACCGGCAGGCGCCGGCTGTCGATCTCGATCTCCAGGGTAGCCGGCTCGGCCGCGGCGGCGATGCGCGAGAACGCGGCCATGGTCAGCTCCGCCCCGCCAGGATGCGGTCGAGGCCGTACAGCCGCTCCAGCGCCGCCATGGCGCCGAGCGCGCCGAGGATCAGCAGGGTGGAGACGGAGGCGACCAGCGGCGTGATCGTCTCCTCGATCTGGTGGTAGAGCCAGACCGGCAGGGTGGTGGTCGAGGGCGAGGCGATGAAGGCCGTCATGGTCAGCTCGTCGAAGCTGTGGATGAACGCCAGGATCCAGCCGCTGCTGAGGCCGGCGGTCAGCAGCGGCAGGGTCATCCGCCGGAACACGGTGAAGGGGCGGGCGCCGAGCGACGCAGCCGCCTGCTCGACCCGCCGGTCCAGGCCGGCGCAGGCGGCCATGGTCAGCCGCAGAGCGAAGGGCAGGACGACCACGGTGTGGGCCAGGATCAGGGCCGGCAGGCCGCCGGACAGGCCGAGCCCGGTGAAGAAGCGCAGGAAGGCGACGCCGAGCACGACATGCGGCACCAGGAGCGGCGACAGCAGCACCGTATTGATGACGTCGCGGCCGGGGAAGTCGCGGCGGGCGATCGCCAGCGCCGCCGGCAGCGCCAGGGCCGTGGCCAGGGTCGCCGAGGCCATCGCCGCCAGCAGGCTGAGCCGCAGGGCGCGCAGGAACTCCGGCTGCTCCAGCAGGGCCAGGTACCAGCGCACCGAGGCGCCGTCGAAGGGCAGGGACAGGTACGCCTTGTCGGTGAAGGAGACGAGGCAGACCATGGCCAGCGGCGCCAGGATGAAGCCGATGAACAGCGCGTGGAAGGCGAAAGCGAGGGGACCGTTGCGCCTCATGCCGCCGCCTCCCGCCGCACAGCCATGCCGCCGCGGCGGCGCTGCAGCAGCCGGCGGCACAGCAGCAGGATGGCGATGTTGCCGGTCAGCAGCAGCATGGCGATGGCGGCGCCCAGCGGCCAGTTCAGCGTGTTCAGGAACTCGTCATAGGTGGCGGTCGCCGCCACCTTCAGCCGCCGGCCGCCGATGATCGCCGGGGTGGCGAAGGCGGTCGCCGCCAGCGAGAACACGATCACCGCCCCGCCCAGGATGCCGGGCAGCATGTGCGGCAGCAGCAGGCGGCGCAGGATGGTCGGCTCACCGGCGCCGAGCGACGCCCCGGCGCGCTCGATCTCGGGGTTCAGGCGCTGCAGCGAGGCCCAGGCCGCGACGACGATGAAGGGCACCAGCACATGCACCAGGGCCAGCACCACGGCGCCCGGGGTCTGCAGCAGAGAGACCGGCCCGCCGGCAACGCCGAGCGCCTGCAGCGCCAGGCTGACCGGCCCCTGGCCGCCCAGCGGCAGGGCCCAGCCGAGCGTGCGCACCACCACCGAGATCAGCAGCGGTCCCAGGATCACCAGCAGGAAGATGCCGCGCCAGGGCGGGTTCATGCGCGACAGCACCACCGCCTCGATCGTGCCCAGCACCACGCAGGCGGCGGTGACTACGGCGGCCAGGGCCAGGGTGCGCAGGAAGATCGCGTGGTAATAGGGGTCGGACAGGATCTCGAGATAGTTGCCGAGGCCCGTCGTCGCCTCGATCCCGCTCTCCGGCCGGAAGCCGTGCAGGCTCAGCAGCAGGGTGGCGACCAGCGGCGTCGCCAGCAGCAGCGCGGTGAACAGCAGCGGCGGGGCGCAGAGAAGATACGGGATCCGGGTGCCGTCACGCATGGTCGTTCTCCCGGCCGTCGACCACGCGCAGGTCCTCGGCGTCCCAGGACAGGCGGATCGCTTCGCCCTCGGCGAAGGCGGCGCTACCGCTCTGGCGGTAGACCAGGAGCGCGCCGAGGGCCGACTCCACCTGGTAGACCCAATGGCTGCCGAGGAAGGCCCGTGCCCGGACGATGCCGGCTACCCCGTCCTCGGCCGGATCCCCGTCGATCCGGATCCGCTCGGGCCGCAGCGACAGCAGCAGCCGATCCGCCCCGGCATGGCCATTCAGCGGCGGCGCCGGGATGCGGCGGCCGCCAACCTCCAGCTCGAACCCGGACGGCGTCCGGATCGGCGTGCCGGCCAGGATGTTGCTCTTGCCGAGGAAGGACGAGACGAAGGTCGAGCTTGGCTGCTCATAGACCTCGCGCGGCGTGCCGACCTGCTCGATCCGGCCGGCCCGCATCACCGCCACCCGGTCGCTCAGGGCCAGCGCCTCGGCCTGGTCGTGCGTCACCATCAGGGTGGTGATGCCGACCTCGCGCTGGATCCGGCGCAGCTCCAGCTGCATCTCGTCGCGCAGCTTGGCGTCCAGGTTGGACAGCGGCTCGTCCAACAGCAGCAACGGCGGCTCGATCACCAAGGCGCGGGCAAGGGCAACGCGCTGCTGCTGGCCGCCGGACAGCTGCGCCGGCATGCGCTGCGCCAGGTCCTCCAGCCGCACCAGCGCCAGGGCCCGGGCCACACGCCGCGCCCTTGCGTCCCGGTGGATGCGGCGCATCTCCAGCCCGAAGGCGACGTTCTCGGCCACGGTCATGTGCGGGAACAGGGCGTAGCTCTGGAACACCACGCCGAGGCCGCGGTCGCAGGCGCGGACCCGGCCGATGTCACGGCCGCCCAGCCGGACGGCGCCGCCGGTCGGCTCGATGAAGCCGGCGATCATCTGCAGGGTCGTGCTCTTGCCGCAGCCGGACGGCCCCAGCAGCGACAGGAACTCTCCCTCCTTGACGGTCAGCGACAGCCCGTCGACCGCGGCGACGGCGCCGAACCGCTTCGACAGGGTGTCCAGGACGAGGTCGGGCATCGATCGGGTCTCCGCGGATGGGGCACGGGGTGGTCGGGCGGTGGGATCAGCGCTCGATCTCGCGGGCCCAGCGGCGGGTCCAATCCGGCCGCGCCGCATTGACCTCGGCCCAGTCGACCCGGATCAGCCGGTCGATCGCCTCGGGCCCGTAGACCACGCGGCCGGCCACTGCCGGCGCCAGGGTCACCTGCCGGTTCACCGGCCCCCAGCCGGCCTGCTCCGCCAGGGCCGCCTGCACCTCGGGGCTGAGCAGATAGAGGATCAACTGCCGCGACAGCTCGGCGACGTCGCTGCCGGCGATCTGGCAGGCCATCGACACCAGGGCGACGGCGCCCTCCTTCGGCGTCGCGAAGGCGACCGGGAAGCCGGTGTTCGCCAGCGCCTGAGTCCGGCCGCTGCCCCACACGGCCAGCGCCGCCTCGCCGGTCTGGAACAGCTCGGAGATCTTGGCCGAGCTGGTCTCGAAGGACAGCACCCCGGGCGCCACCGCGTCGCTCATGAAGCGGAAGCCGGGCTCGATGTCCCGGGCATCGCCGCCCTCGGTCCTGGCCAGGGCCAGCAGGGCGTGCAGGCCGTAGCTGTTGCTCAGCGACGGCACCAGCACCTGCCCCTTCAGCGCCGGGTCGCCCAGCTCGGCCCAGGATTGCGGCGGCGGCCGGTTCAGCTTGCGGAAGGTCTCGGTGTTGTAAGCCAGCCCGGTGGCGACGATGCCGATGCCGACGGCCCGGCCGGCGCCGCCGGCGCTGGCCAGGGGATACAGCTCGTCCAACACCGGTGCCGTGGGCAGCGCGTCGCACAGGCCGAGGCCGATCGCCTGCTGCATCGGCCCGTCGTCGAGCAGCGCGACATCCACCTCGGGCCGGGCCCGCTGCGCCTGCAGCCGGGCCAGGTTGGTGGCCGAGGTGCCGGCGACATAGTCGATGCGCACGTCATGGGCCTGCTCGAACGGCGGCAGGATCCGCTCGCGGAACGCCGTCTCCGACGACCCGCCATAGCCGGCGAACACCAGCGTCGGCTGCGCCCGGGCCCGCGCGCCGATGGCGGCCAGGCCCAGGATCACCCCGATCGCCGGCAGCATGCCGGGCAATCCTCCCCATTTCGTGAGCGACACGGTCTTGCTCCCGTTGTCACAGAATTGACATATGAGCCGCACTATGAGAAGTCGGGGCTATGCTGTCTAATTCCATGATTTCGCGTAAGCATGCCTTGTTGGCATAGGACGACGCCATGAATGTCCGCCAACTCGAGGCGTTCCGCGCCGTGATGATGGTCGGCACAGCGACCGCGGCGGCGGAGCTGCTGCGGCTGTCCCAGCCGACGGTCAGCAAGCTGATCGCTCAGTTCGAGCGGGGCAGCGGGCTGCAGCTGTTCGAGCGGGTGAAGGGCCGGCTGGTGCCGCGGCCGGAAGCAGTGGCCCTGTTCCAGCACGTCGACAAGCTGTTCGCGGCGATGGAGGAGGTCGGGCGCAACGCCCGTCAGCTGGCCAATGTCCAGACCGGGCATCTGCGGCTGGTGGCCTTCGCCGCCCTGGCGCTCGACTTCCTGCCGCGCGCCATCGCCTCGTTCCTCGCCACACGGCGCGAGGTGACGGTGACGCTGAACGTCCGCGCCTCCAGCTATGTCGCCGAATGGGTGGCCGGCCAGCAGGCGGATCTCGGCTTCGTGTCCGGGGCTCCGGCCGGATCGGGCGTGGTGATGGAGCCGTTCGAGCCGACCGACAGCATCTGCGTGCTGCCCCTGGGCCACCCGCTGGCAGGCCGGGTAGAGATCCGGGCCGCCGATTTGGAGGGGGAGCGGTTCATCTCGCTGGGCCGCGACACCGCGCTGCGCCACCGGATCGACGGCGCGTTCGAGACCGCGGGGGTCGCCCGCCGGGTAGTGATCGAGACCGGCTATTCCGCCACCGCCTGCGCCCTGGCGGCCAGCGGCGCCGGGGTGACGATCGCGGATCCGATCTCGGCCCTCGACCGGTTCGACCGCGGCGACGTGGTGCTGCGGCGCTTCTCGCCGCGCACGCCGTTCACCATGCAGGCGGTGTTCCCCGCCGCCACGGCCCGCTCGCTGCTGGTCACCGAATTCCTGCTGCACCTGGCCCGGCTGAAGCGCGACGCCGACCGCCGGGTCGAGGCGGCGCTGTCCCGGCCGGCCTAGGCCGGGCTGCCGTCCCGCAGCGGCAAGGCGAAGCGCCGGCGCAGCCCCACCCCGGCCGCCAGCATGACGCCCGCCATCAGGAAGCTTGCCTGCAACCCGCCGGCGGCGGCGATCTCGCCCCAGATCACGCTGCCGACGGCCAGGCCGCCGAAGGCGCAGGTCATGTACGCGGACAGGGCCCGGCCGCGCAGCTCGGGCTGCGCCGACAGCTGCACGGTGGTGTTCAGCGTCGACAGCATGGCGATCCAGCCGATGCCGGCGAGACCCAGCAGTGCCACCGCGGCGGCGGGCGACGGCGCCGCCGACAGGCCGGCCAGCACCGCGGCGAAGAGGAGGCTGGCGCCGCTTAGCACCGTCTCCGGCGGCCAGCGCCGGCGCAGCCCGGCAAGCAGCACCGCCCCGGCCACCGCGCCGGCGCCGAAGGCCCCGAGCAGGAGGCCGTACATCAGGGCGCCGCCGGCCAGCCCCGAGCGGGCGAGGACCGGCAGCAGGGCCAGCACTGCGCTGGCCGGGATGCCGACCGCCACGGCGCGGACCAGCACTGCCCGCAGGACCGGGCTGGCCAGGATCGCGCGCAGCCCGGAGCGCAGCGTCGCCCAGTCCTCTCCCCGGTCGGGGCGGGCGGCCGGTCGGCGCAGTCGGCGCAGCAGCACGCCGATCAGCACCAGCGAGGTCAGGACGTTGATCAGGAAGGCCGGGGCGGCGCCGAGCGTCGCCACCACCATGCCGCCGACGAACGGGCCGACGACGCGCGACAGGTTGAAGCCGACGCTGCTTAGGACGACCGCGGCCGGCACCTGCGACGCCGGCACCAGGTCGCAGATCGCGGCCTGCCAGGCCGGGCCGCGGATGGCGATGCCGGCCCCGATCAGGAAGGTCAGGACCAGGATCGCCGGCGGCGTGGCCATGCCCTGCAGCACCAGCGCGGCCAGGACCAGGGCGGCAACGGCGCTCCAGCTCTGCGCCAGCAGCTGCACCAGCACCCGGTCGCGCCGGTCCGCCAGGACGCCGCCGACCAGCGAGAACAGGACGACCGGGGCAGAGCTGGCGGCCTGCACCAGCGCGACCTGGTCGGCCCCGCCGTCGACCAGCAGCCAGGCGGCGCCGACCGTCTGCGCCCAGGCGCCGATATTGGCGATCATGGTCGCGATCCACAGCGACCGGAAGGCCCCGGACCGCAGCGGTGCGCAGGCCGCAAGCAGCGCTGCCGTCACGCCGCTTCGGCGCCGATGACGGCGCGCGGGCTTCCGGTCAGGGTCTCGTGGATGCTCTGCGCCACATAGAGGTCCAGCACCGGCAGCCCGACGCAGGTCAGCAGCGCCGGCCGGCGCCAGCCCGCACCCTGGCCGGCCAGGGCCTGCCAGGCGCTCAGGATCTGGTAGCGCCCGGCCTCGGCCTCCAGCGACCGGCCGGTGCGGGAGAAGTACAGCGCCAGGCTCTGCGAGTTGCGATGGCTGACCGAATGCACGTCGTCGCACATCACCGTGCCGCTCTCGAGCATGCGCCGGATCAGCGCCGGCGGGGTCTCGTCGCCGCCGAGATGCAGCACCACCGCGTCCGGCCCGATCGATGCCGCGTCGAACACCGGCTCGCGGGCGTTGGAGGCGGTGACCACCAGCCGGCAGGCCGGCAGGCGATCCTCGTCCGTCACCGCGATCACCGGGAAGGCGGTGCGGGCGGACTGCTCCGCGGCGAAGGCGGCGGCACGCTCCGGCGTCCGGCTCTTGACGTAGATCGCGGCGATCCGCGGGCCGTGATGCGCCTGCAGGTCGGCGACCAGCTTCTCCGCCACCGCGCCGGCGCCGAACAGGAAGACGGCGAAGGCGGGCAGCCCGGCCAGGAACAGGTCGACGGCGATCGAGGCATAGGCGCCGGTGCGCGCGGCCGAGATCTCGGTGCCGTCATAGACCGCGAGCGGCTGCATCGTCAGCTTGTCGAACAGCAGGATGGTCGAGCGCGACCGCGGCAGGTTGAGCAGGCGGTTATAGGCGTTGGAGCCGACGATCTTCACGCCGCCGTAGCGGTCGTTGACGCTGACCAGCGCGCTCAGCTTCCAGTTCAGCCGCTCCTGGGTGAAGCGGCTGTCCAGCGCCGGGGACTGCAGCAGCTCCAGCAGCTCGGGCTCGCCCGGCTGCAGCACCACCTTCTCGCCATAGGCCGTGCCGGCGGCGACCGCCTTCAGCGCCGTCCGCACCAGCCGCCCGACATGGGCCGCGCCCAGCGCGGCCGGGCGCGGCGGCTCGATCGGGGCGCCGGCGAGGCGCAGGGGCGGCAGGGCGGGCGGGGTCGCCGGCAGGCGCAGGGTCGGATCGTAAAGGCCGAGACCGGTCATGTCTCACTCCCGAGCGTGAAGGCAGAAATCCTGTCGGCGGATTCGAAGTCTGATAAAATCATTCAATCGCGACAGATAGATTCCAGATCGGATTTCGAGAGTCAATATAGTGAAAGATGAATTTATTCTTAATGTTTGATTTTGCTTTAACTCTATTCTGGCGAAGGAGTAAGTTTCGTTTCTGCGAACTCGATTGAAGAGATCTAGGCTGGGACGAGTATCTCCTGACACTCGCGCCAGCTACGGGCGATGTGGTGGGCGCCGGCCTCGCGCAGCCGGCCCGGCGTGCCCACGTCGCAATGGCCGCCGCCGGTGAAGCCGATCACGGTCATGCCGGCCGCCCGGGCGGCGGTGACGCCGGCGACGCTGTCCTCGACCACCAGGCAGCGGTCGGGTGTGACGCCGAGGCGGGCGGCGGCGAACAGGAAAAGGTCGGGGGCCGGCTTGCCGCGCTCGACCTGCGAGGCGCTGAATACATGCGGCGCGAACAGGTCATACAGCCCGGTCCGCGTCAGGGTGTGGCGCAAGCGCTCGGGCGAGCTGCTGGAGGCGACGCAGCGCCGCATCCCCAGCGCCAGCACGGCGTGGCGCGCATCGGGCAGGGCCGCCAGCTCCTGCTCGAAGGCGGCGGCGAGGCGGGCCGACAGCCGCGCGTCGAAATCCTCCGGTAGCGCCCGCCCGGCCTCGCGCTCCAGGATCGCCCGCATCCCGCCCTGCGACATGCCGACGAAGCGCCGGCGAACCTCGACGACGCTGAGCGGGAAACCCGCGGCGGTGAACATCTCGGCATCGACCTCGCAGGCGATCACCTCGCTGTCGATCAGGACGCCGTCGCAGTCGCAGATCAGCAGGTCGAACCCGGGCCTCATCGCGCCACCGCCAGCACCGGCCGGCGCATCTCGATCACGCCGGACCCGCCGTCCAGCTCGGCCCGCTCCTCGGCGACGACATCCTCTTCGCTGCCCGGCTCGACGCTGTGGACGACGACGTCGCCATCTTCCAGAAGCAGCACGTCATAGGTCGGCCGGCGGTCGACATAAAGCGCCCGCAGGCCGCGCAGCTCGACGTCGATCGGGTGGCAGGTGCCGCGGTTGGCGTTGAACGACACGCCGCCGCGCTGGCCGGACAGGCCGACATGGCAATGGCCGAAGGCCAGGTGGCGCACCCGCCCGCCGGCGCCGCGCAGCAGGCCCATCAGCTCGGCGCCGTTGGCCAGCAGCATGTGGCCGAAATACTCGACGCCGATGGTGAAGGGCGGGTGGTGCAGGAACACCGTCACCGCCCGGTCGCTGCTCTCCGCCAGCCGGTCGGCGACCCAGCCCAGCCGGTCGCGGCACAGGATCCCGGCGCCGGGCTGGTCCTCGTCCAGCGTGTCGAGGAACAGCAGCCGCACCCCGTCGAGGTCGAGCACGGATTGGACGAAGCCATGCGAGTCGCACTCCGCCTCCGGGAAGGCGGCCCGGAACGCCGCCCGCCGGTCGTGGTTGCCCAGCAGCAGCCGCACCGGCACCCGAAGCGTGGCGAGGATGCCGCGCAGCCGCTCGTAGGACGCGGCGTCGCCGGCATCGGTCAGGTCGCCGGTGACGACGCAGAGATCGGCATCGGCGTGGCGGCTGTTGATCGAGGCGATGCAGGCCCTGAGCCGGCTCTCCGGCTCGAACCCGATCACCCGCCCGCCAGGCGGGCAGAGATGCAGGTCGGTGAGGTGGATGATCTTGCGCATGGCTCCGCCCGGCGGTGATGGGTCAGGGATCGGTCAGTTGGTCAGGATCGTGTCGGTGGCCGCGACCAGCTGGGCCAGCCCGTCCTCCGGCGTCACCGAGCCGCGCATGATCGCGGACAGGATCGCCTTCTGCTCGTCCCAGATGCCGACGCTCTTGTTGCCCGGATAGCCGGCCCAGGACCGGGCGATCGGCCACTGCTTCATGCTGGTGGTCCAATCCGGGTTCTTGGCATAGTGGTCGCCGAGATATTCGGCCTTGGTGACCTGCAGGTTGGTCGGCATGTAGCCGGAGCCGAGCACGGCGATGGTCTGGCCTTCCGGCCCGGTGACGAATTTCAGGAACTCCCACGCCGCCTTCTGCTTGGCCGGATCCTGGGTCAGGATCACCGCGGCGTTGCCGCCGGTCGGCAGGCCGCCCTTGGCGCGGTCGGCCACCGGATAGGGGGCGGTGCCGAACTTGAACTTGCCGCCGATCGCGTCGCCCATGCTGCGGACCTCGGCGGTCGAGCCGATGAAGATCCCCAGCTTGCCGGCGGCGAATTGCTGGATGGCCTGGTCCTCGTTCAGGAACGGCATCTCGGTCTCGGCGACGAAGCGGCGCGCCAGCGCCACCGCCTTGCGGCCGGCGTCGCCGCCGAATGCCACCTTTTGAGTCTGCGGGTCGATCACCTGGCCGCCGAAATTGTCGATCAGCGCCTGCCACAGCCAGTCGTCGCCCCATTCGTCAACGGCGTAGGACATGCCGTCGGCATCGCTCGACCCCTTGATCTTGCGGGCCAAGTCGATGATGCCGTCCCAGTCGGCCGGGAAGGCGTCGGGGTTGGCGCCGGCCCTGGCGATCAGGTCGCGGTTGAAATAGACGATCGGGGTCGAGGCGTTGAACGGCAGCCCCCATTGCTTGCCGTCGACCTGGCCGAGCGCCAGCACGGTCGGGCTGTAGTTCGCCGTGGTCCAGGCGGTGCCTTCGGCCTGCAGGACGCCGTCCAGCGGCGCGATCTGGTCGCGCGGCTGCAGCGTGCGCACCAGCTCCGGCAGCGTGTTGTAGGCGGCGTAATAGACGTCCGGCAGGGTGTCGGTCATCGCCGCCCTGACGATCCGCTGATGCGCGTCGCCATAGCTGGCGGCCGGGGCCTGGAACTTGATCTTGATGTCCGGATGGGCCTGCATGAAGGCCTCGGCGATCGGCTCGTGGAAGCGCTTGTGCGACGGCCAGGCGTGCAGCACCTGCAGCGTCACCTGCTCGGCGGCAGCGGGGGGCGCGGCGAAGACCGCTCCCAGGACGAGCGCGGCGGAAAGACCGGTCCAGATCCGTTTCATGACGATGCTTCCCTGTTGTGGATGACCGGCCTCATCGCAGGCCGGTCATGGCGATGCCGCGGATGAACTGGCGCTGCGCGGCGAAGAAGGCGGCGACCAGCGGCGCGGTGACGATCAGCGCGGCGGCCATCAGGGCGCCGTAGTTGGCCCCAAGCTCGCCGTCGCGGAAGAACAGCAGGCCGAGCGGCGGGGTCGCCATGTCGGTCGAGGAGACCACGATCATCGGCCAGAACAGGTCGTTCCAATGGGCGGTCGCCGAGAACACGACGAAGGCGGCGATCGCCGGCCGGGCGCTGGGGACGATCAGCCGCAGCAGGATCTCCAGCTGGGTCAGCCCGTCCAGCCGTGCCGCCTCCAGCACCGCGTCGGGATAGCCGCGGAAATGCTGGCGCAGCAGGAAGATGGCGAAGACCGACAGCAGGAAGGGCAGCATCAGCGCGGCGTAGCTGTCGAGCAGGTGCAACTTGGCCAGGCCGAGATACAGCGGCAGCATCGGCACCTGGACCGGAATGCACAGCGCCAACAGGACCAGGGCGAACAGCAGGCGGCTGCCGGGGAAGCGCAGCTTAGCCAGGGCGTAGGCGCAGGGGATGGCGACCAGCAGCTGCGCCGCGACAATGCCGCCGACCACGACCACCCCGTTCAGCAGCAGCCGCAGCATCGGCACGGACGTCACCGCCTGGCGGATATTGTCGATCGCGGCTCCGGCGTCGGTCGGCAGGCCGAAGGGCTCGGACAGCACGTCGGCCGCGGGGCGCAGCGCGGTCAGCACCATCCAGGCGAAGGGCAGCAGCACCATGGCGGCCGCGGCGATCAGCACGAGATGGCCGAGCAGCGGGCCCAGGGCGCGCCGCACCGGGGCGAGGGGAAGGGCGCTCATGAATAGTGGATCCGGCGGTCAGCGATGGCGACCTGCAGCAGCGAGATCGCGACAATGATCGTGAGGAACACGACGGATAGGGCGGCGCCCAGGCCGATGTCGAGCTGCTGGTAGGCGGTCTGGTAGATCCGGTACAGCAGCACGTCGGTCGACCCCATCGGACCGCCGCGGGTCAGCGCCGCCACGGAGTCGAACACCTGGCAGGCGGTGATGCAGGAGGTGACGGTGACGAACAGAGCCGTGGGCGCCAGCAGCGGCCAGGTCACCCGGGCGAAGCGCTCGGCGCCACGCATCCCGTCCAGGGCCGCGGCGTCGTGCACGTCGCGCGGCAGCGAGGCGAGGCCGGCCAGGAACAGGATGACGTTGAAGCCGATCAACTGCCAGGCGCCGAGGGCGGCGAGCGAGAAAATCGCCACCGAAGGATCGGTCAGGAAATCGACACGGCCAAGGCCGAGCTGCTGCAGCCAGCTGTTGATCGGGCCGATGCGCCCGTGCAGCAGGAACTGCCAGACGAAGGCCATGGCGACGAAGGTGCTGGTGACCGGCAGGAAGAACACGACCTCGTAGACATGGCGCAGCCGGCGCCGCGCCTGGATCAGCAGGGCCAGCCCCAGGCCGATGCCGACCGCGGCCGGCACCACCAGCCCGACATAGGTCGCGGTGTTCGCCAGGGCCCGACGGATGGCGGGGTCGCTCCACAGCCGGGCGTAGTTGGCGCTGCCGACGAAGCGGGTGTCCGTCTGCCCTAGACTGTAATCGGTCAGGCTCAATCCCAGCACCACCGCCAGCGGCGCCAGCACGATCGCCACCAGCAGCAGCGTGGCCGGCAGCGCCAGGCACCAGCCCTGCAGCGCCTCCCGCCGCGCCGCGCCCGGGCGCGGCGCAGGGCGGGCCAGCATGGCGGCGGTCACGACGCCACCGCGGTCGCAACCGGTTGGCCGATCACCGGCTTGGCCGTCAGGCGGTCGCCGGCGGCGTCGAAGACCAATCGGGATTCGGGGGCGATGCGCAGGGCCAGCTGCTCCTGCGGCGCCAGGGCCAGGGCCTCGTGCAGCCGGGTCTGGCCGACCCGGATGCTGACGGCGAGGTCCGGTCGGCTGACCAGGGCCAGCTGCACCATGGCCTCATGGCCCAAATGCTCGACATGGCGGACCGAGCCGAGGAGGTCGCCCGGCTCCACGCCGCGCAGCGTGGTGCGGCGGAAGGCCAGGTGCTCCGGCCGGATCGCCGCGGTCAGGCCGGAGCCAGCATCGGTCGCGACCCGCAGCGGCTGGGCCTGGCCCAAGATGAGCAGCCGCCCGTCGGGCCCCAGCTCCGCCGGCAGAATGTTGATCGACGGGGTGCCGATGAATCGCGCCACCGCGAGGTGCTGCGGGTCGCCATAGACCTCGGCCGGGGTACCGACCTGCGCCACCCGGCCGTGCAGCATCACCGCGATGCGGTCGGCCATGGTCATGGCCTCGGTCTGGTCGTGGGTGACGTAGAGGCAGGACACGCCGAGCCGGCGCTGCAGCTCGACCAACTCGACCCGCAACTCGGTCCGCAGCGCCGCGTCCAGGCTGGACAGCGGCTCGTCCATCAGGAACAGCTGCGGCCGCCGGGCTATGGCGCGGCCGAGCGCAACGCGCTGCTTCTGGCCACCCGACAGCTGGCCCGGCCGGCGGCCCAGCAGCGGCTCGATCTGCAGCATCCGGGCGATCTCGGCAACGTCCTGCCGGATCCCGGCCCAGGCGGCGCGCGCGCCGGGCGCGACATGGCGGGTCAGCGGCAGCCTGCCGGCCAGCGACAGCCGGCGGACAGCGAGCGGCGTCGCCAGGTTCTCGAACACGCTCATATGCGGGTACAGCGCGAAGCTCTGGAACACCATGGCGATGTCGCGTTCGCGCGGTGGCAGCCGGTGGATCGCTCGGCCGGCCATCGCGATCGAGCCCGAATCTGCGGCGTCGAAGCCGGCGATCAGACGCAGCAGGGTGGACTTGCCGCAGCCCGACGGCCCGACCAGGGCGACGAACTCGCCCGCGCCCAGCTCGAGATCGACTCCGCGCAGGATGTCGGTCGCGTCGAAACGCTTCGTCACGCCGCGCAGCACCAGTGCCTTATCCGTCATCCGAGGCTCCCGATCGAGTCGGGGAGACCATAACGGAGTGTGACTTCAGTTTTATGAATAGTAGATGGAGTTTTGCTCTATCGAGGCTGGCGCTGCGGCGGAGCCAGGCGGCTGGCCAGGGCTTCGGCCAGGAAGACGGCCCGCGGCACCGGCGTAATGTGGCCGCCATAGGCCGGGCGTTGCAGCTTCGCCATCAGCAGCAGGGCGTCGGCATGGGATGTCAGGGCGCTCCGCTCCTGGCAAGTCACGGCGACGGTGAAGGCGCCGGCCTTCCGCGCCACCTCCAGGAAGGCCACGGTCTCGGTGGTGGCACCCGACTCGGAGATGGCGATGGCGGCGCTGTCCGGACCCAGGCCGTTTGCGACCTCATGCGCCAGCACCGCGTCGCGGATGCAATGGGCGTTCACGCCGGCCCGCAGCAGCCGGTAGGAGAACAACTCGGCGATGATGCCGGAGACGCCGGAGCCGAACAGGTCGATCCGGCTGCTGCCCTGCAGCGCCTGGGCCACCGCGTCCAGCGCGCGGGCGTCCACCGACGCGCCGGTGTCGGTGATCGAGGCGGCGAGGTCGGCCGCGAGCTCCTGCAGCGCATCATGCCCGCCCTCGCCGCGCGGCCGCCCGGCATTGCGCAGCGCCAACTCCCGGGCGACGGCGATCTTCAACTGCGAGAACCCGGGCGCCCCGACGATGTGGCAGAGGCGGACGATGCTGGCCTCGCCGGCCCGCGAAAAGCCGCTGAGCTCGCGCAGCGTGAACTGCACGACCTTCTCCGGATTCTCCAGCAGGTACTTCGCGGCGCGGGCCAGCGCCGGCGGGAAGCTGTCCAGGTTGCGCTCCATGAAGGCGAGCGGCCGCAGCTCCGTCTCCGGCAGGTCCGGCGCCGCCCGGAGCTCGTTCTCGCCAGCCATGCCGTTGTCCCCCACGGATCGTGCCGCGCGTCAGCGCCGAGCGCCGCGAGCCATACCACTCCCCGCCCGCCGCACCAAGGCGTCCGGGGTGGGCCGGTTCAGGCGCAGGGCGATGCCGCCGGCGGCCAGCAGGATCAGGGCGGCCCCGGCGGTCTCGGCCGGTGTCGGCGCGTGGCCGAACAGCAGCCAGCCATAGACCAGCGCGAACGGGATCTCGAGATAGCCGATCGACGGCAGGGCGCCGGACCGGTGCAGCCGCATGGCCCAGGCGATCAGGGCGTGGGTCAGGGCCGAGACCACGCCGATCAGCCCGGCCACCAGCCAGTCCGCGCCGTCGGGCCATCGCCCCAGGACGATCATCGGCACCAGGCCCAGCACCGCTCCCGGGGCGGCGATGTGGAAGCTGTTGGCGAAACCCCCCGTCATTCGCGCCGTGCGGGCGGTCAGGCCGAAGCACAGCGCCAGCAGCGCGGCGGCGGCGAAGGCCAAGCCGGCGCCGGCCGGGGAGATCCCGGGCGACTGCGCATAGCCCCCGGCGATCCCGGCAAGGCACAGCAGCGACAGGGCCACGGTGGTGCCGTCCGCATCCGGGCAGCGCCACGCCGCCCGGGCGAGCAGCAGCAGCAGCGGCGCGGTGAAGACGATGACCAGCGCCGCGCCCAGCGGCAGCAGCGCCAGCGACCAGAGCAGGCATAGGGAGGAAGCGAATTGCGCGCCGCCGCGCAGCAGCTGCAGCCAGGTCGGGCGCAGCGCCGCCAAGCCGCCTTCGCTGGCGACGGCCGCACCGCCGGCGAGGACGGCATGCACGGCGAACCGCATCCAGGCGATCTGGACCGCGGCATAGACGGTGATCAGCTCCTTGCCGGCGGCGTCCGCCAGGGGGGCGAGCGCCGCGCTGGCGGCCATCAGCAGCACCGCGCCCGCGGCAGGGGTGATCGGGACAGCGCGTGTCATCCGGCTCAGTCCAGTGAAAATCCACTCATCAGTTGATCTTCACAGATGAACACTAAAGTGACCGAATATATTTCGCATATTCTTCTTAAATATTTTGACAGTTCGGTTACATAGATCTCTAGATCAATCGACGAGAGCAGTTGCGTCGAAATAATTACGCAGAATGCTTTCGATTTCACCTGAATAATGCTGACGTGGAGAAGGCTATGCTGCTCAAGGATAACGCAAGGTTCGCTGCGCTGGCCTATGCCCGGCCGGAAGCTGCTTCGGCGAAGGCGCAGCTGGCGGCGTTCGGCGGCCAGCGGGCGGTGCCGGAGGATCTGGTTGTGTCCTGGCCGGCAGCGCACAGCGGACATCTCGCGGCGCTCAACCGGGTGATCCGGAGCGGCAAGTACCATCGCGTCAACCACCCGGTGGTGACGGCGCTGGAGCAGGATTTCGCGGCCTGGACCGGCCACTGGACAGTGCGCGCGGTGTCGACCGGGACTGCCGCGATCCATGTGGCGCTGGATTATGCGCGGGAGCAGGGGCCGCGGCAGCAGAGGACGAAGGTGGTCGCCGCCGCGCTGAATTGGCCCGGGGCGATTGGTCCGATCGCGTTCGCCGGGCTGGAGCCGGTCTTCGTCGACGTGTCCCTGGCCGATGCGGCGATCGACCCGGACGCGGCCGCCGCGGCCCTGTCCGGCGACACCGCCGCGGTGCTGATCACCCATCTGTTCGGCAACCCGGTGCTGGTGCCGAGGCTGCGGGAAGCGGTCCGGGCCACCGGCGGGGTCCGGCTGGTCGACGACTGCGCCCAGTCGATCGCGGTCACCACCAGCCGCGACGGCGAGGCGCCGCTCGACAGCGATGCCTTGGCCCTGTCGGGCAACGGCGCCAAGCATCTCGGCGCCGGCGAGCTCGGGCTGCTCTGCACCGCAGATCCGGGGCTGATCGATCATGTCGACCGGGTCTCGCTGACCAGTTCCGCCCGCAACGGCGAGCGCGTGTTCTCGCCGATGACCGCCGGCTACAACTATCGCCCCAACGTGTTCTCGGCCTCGGTCGCGCTCAGCCGGCTACCGGAGCTGGACGAGCAGTTGACCCAGCGCCGCCAGAATGCGGCCGTGCTCGGCGACCGTCTGGCCGGGCTGCCCGGGCTGCTGCCGCTGTACGATGCCGGCCGGCCGCGGAACTCCTTCCTCAACTTCCCGATGCGGATCGACCTCGCCCGGCTCGGCCTGCCGCCGGGGCCGGCCGCGCGCGACCTGATCGTCGAGCTGCTGCAGGCGGAGGGCGTGCCGGTCTGGGTCTGGCTGCGCAAGCCGGTGTGGGAGCACCTGCCGTTCTGGCGCGACCGCTGGTCGCTGGCCGACTTCCCGAACACGCGCACGCTGCTCGACACGATGTTCTACCTGTCCGAGATCGCGCCGCCGAACGACGACACCGCCATGCACGCCTATGCCGATGCCTTCGAGAAGGTGTGGAGCGCGCTGCCCGAGCTGCGGGCGGAGATCGAGCGGCGCGGCACGGCGACCAATTGATGGAGGCGGCGATGCGGAACCAGACGATCAAGGGCTTCGTCGATTACGACGTCGACATCGTCCTCAAGTTCGGCGGCAGCCTGACCCGGGACCTCGACCGCTGCCGGCAGTTGGTCGGGGCGATCGCCGGCCTCGCCGCCGAGGGCCAGCGTATCCTGATCCTCCCCGGCGGCGGCCGCACCGACAAGGTGATCGAGGCGATCGACCGGGAGCGGCCGCTGGCGCCGGAGACGGCGCACCGGGCCTGCGCCCTGGCCCAGGATCAAACCGGTCTGATCCTGGCCGACCCGGCCTTCTCGGACCGGCTGGTGGCCTGCGAGACGCTGGCCGCCTGCCGCGCGGCCCTGGGGCAGGGCAAAGTCGCCGTGCTGCTGCCGTCCCGGCTGCTGTTCGACGTCGACCCGGTCGAGCAGACCTTCGAGCTCACCTCGGACGCGGTCGGGGTCTGGCTGGCCTGGCTGACCGGGGCCCGCCGCGTCGCCATCCTGACCGATGTCGACGGCGTATTCGAGGCCGGGCGGATCGGCGATCCCGATCACCTGATCGCTGCCATCTCAGCCGCCGAGTTGCTGCGCATGGGCCACACCTCGATCGACGCCTGCGCAGTGGCCTTCCTGGAGGCGCGCGGGATGGACTGCACGGTACTGAACGGCCTGCATCCGGACCGGGTGACCGCCTGGGCCCGCGGGCAGGCCGCGACCGGCACGGCGATCACCGGCACCGCGCTTCGGCGCGCCGCCGCCTGACCCCGAGGAGCATCGACCATGCATATCGTGCCGTCGCCCGATCGGGCGCTGACCGTTTATTCCCCCGACGCCGTGCTCTCCGGCCTGGTCGGGGGTCTCGACCGCTTCATCGCCGAGGCCACCGGGCTGGTCCCGGCCGGCCGCGGCACCGTGGTCCACGATTCGCGCTCGATTGAGGCCTTCTACGGCCTGTCGGGCGGCACCGGCGGCAGGCACTGGCCGCTGGTGGTGGATCTGTTCGATGGCCGGGCCGCCTGCGTCACCGAATGGCGCGGCGCTGACCCGCTGGCGCGGCTGCAGCGGGTCAAGGGGGCGACCCAGCCCGCCCGGGCCGAGGCCGGAACGGTGCGCAGCCGGTTCTGGTGCGACAACCCGGTGTGCAATCTGATCCATGTCAGCGACACCTACCCGATGATGGCCGAGGAGGCGGAGATCCTGAGGTCGCGCCGCACGGCCGCAGGCTTTTCCCCGCCGGATGTGGGGCCGGACCCTGGCGTCCGGCATTCCGGGCTGCTGACCTTCGTCCGGCTCGCGGCCCGTCAGTGGCCAGGGTATGGCCTTCCCGACCTGCCGGCCGACGGCGATGCGCGGGAGACCGGCCGCCGGCTGATTGCCTGGCTGACCGGGCTGTCCGCACGGGAGCCGGCGGCGCGCGATCTGGTCGATGCCTTCTTGGCAGGGGAGGGGCCGATTCTGCCACGGATCCGGCGGGCGTTCGGCCGGATCGGCAGCTGGGACGCGCTGCTGCTGGAGTGCGCAGAGCACTCCAACCCGCTCTGGGTGGCGCAGGCCTCGGCGCCCGGCCCTGCTTATGCGACGGCGGGGGGCTGACCATGCCGCTTCCCGCCCTGCATCGACGGGTCGTCGGCCTGCTCCGCCCGCACCGCTCCTCGGTCAGCTACTGGGCGGGAAGCCTGGTGCTGGCGGATCTGCTCGGCCGGCCGCCCGGTGATTTCGACATCCATCACCGCTGCTGGCCGGATGCGTCGCGGGCCATGGCCTGCGACCATGCGGCGCTGACCGCGGCCGGCTTCGTCCGCACGGGTCTACGCGACGACGACGGCGAATGCGAGGCGACCTATGCCGCGGGGCCGGAGGAATCGGTCGTGCTGAACTGGGTGGTGGACCAGGCGCCGGTGGGGCAGGGGGCCTTCCCCGACCCGCGGCTGGGCTTCGCCGCCCACCGGCTCGACGTCGCCGCCCGCAAGCTCGCCATGGCGGTGGAGACCGGCGACGGCAAGCATGTCGCCGACCTGGCGACGCTGGAGCGGCACGGCATCTCCGTCGCGTCCTTGGTCGGGCCGGCGCTGGCGCTGCAATCGGCGCTGTCGCCGGCCGCGTTCCGCGCCGCCTGTGTCCGGCTGGGCTTGCTTAGCCCGCCGGCAGAACGCGTTCCAGCTGCATGAGGCTGGCGGCGAAGCGGTCGGCAATCTCATCGACATCGGCCTCGTCGACGATCAGCGGCGGCGAGAAGCCCAGCACGTCGCCCATGCAGCGCGCGATCAGCCCGTTCTCATAGGCCAGGCGGTCGAAGGTCGGGCCGGCCTGGCGGTCCGGGGCGAAGGGCCGGCGCGTCGCCTTGTCTTGCACCAGCTCGATGCCCAGCATCAGCCCGGCGCCGCGCACCTCGCCGACGATCGGCGAGGCTCGGCCGATCTCCTCGAAATGCGCGCGCAGCCGGGCACCCATGCGGCGGACATGGTCAACAACATCCATCTCCTCATAAATCCGGATCGCCTCGGCGGCGACGGCGACGCCGACCGGATGGCCGGAATTGGTGAAGCCGTGGCCGAAGGCGCCGCCCTGCCGATTGAACTCGCGCAGCGCGTCGTAGACAGCGGGCGCCACGACGACGGCGGAAATCGGGAAATAGGCCGAGGACAGGCCCTTGGCGAGGGCCATCATGTCCGGCCGCATGCCGACGGTCTCCTTGCCGAACCAGTTGCCGGTCCGCCCGAAGCCGCAGACGATCTCGTCGTCCAAGCACAGGATGTCGTGCCGCCGGAGCACCTCCTGGATGCGGGCGAAATAGCGTTCCGGCGGCACGATAATGCCGCCACCGGCATGGATCGGCTCGGCGATGAAGGCGGCGATCGTGTCCGGCCCCTCGGCCAGGATCAGGCGCTCCAACTCGGCCGCGAGGCGCTCGACGAAGGCGGTCTCATCCTCGCCGGGCAGCATGCCGCGATACGGGTCGGGGCACAGCGTGTGCAGGAAGCCCGGCAGCGGCAGCCCGAATTCGCGATGCATGAAGGGCAAGCCGCACATAGACGCAGCGGCGATGGTCGAACCGTGGAAGGCGCGGTCGCGCGCGATGACCTTGCGCTTGGTCGGCTTGCCGCGGGCCGCATGGTAGACCCAGGCCAACTTGACCATGGTCTCGTTCGCCTCCGAGCCCGAGGTCGCGAAATAGGCCTTGCCGCCGTCCATGCCGGTCAGCGCCACCAGCTTTTCCGCCAGCTCCGCCACCGCCTCCGAGGTCCGGTGGAAGAAGGTGTGGTAGAAGCCCAGCTCGGCATATTGCCGTGCCGCCGCGGCTGCCAAGCGCGGGTTGGCGAAGCCCAGCGAAGCGCACCACAGCCCGGCCATGGCATCGATGTAAGGCTTGCCGTCGCTGTCATAGACGCGGACGCCCGCGCCGCGCGCGACCACCAGCGGCCCCTGCTCCTCGAACAGCGTCGGGTTGGTCTGGGAGTGGATGTGGAAGGCCACGTCGCGCCGGGCGACGGGGGCCGTCAAGTCGGACATGGTCCTTGCTTCCAATCGCAGAGGTTGCGGCTTGAGTGCAATGGAGCCGGGTTCAGAATGGAGTGTCAATCCAATAATAGTTTCGTAACAGGAGTAATGCTCCGATAAGACATCGGTCCCCGTCGAAGGACCGTCAGCCTGTCAGAATCTCCCGGATCATCGCCAGGGCTGGGGGCAGCTTCTGCAAAAGTTGCTCGCCACATGTCGTCAGGGTGACGCCAGTGGCGGTTCGCACCAACAAATCGTCTTTGAAGATGTCGCGCAGCCGGGCGAGAGTTCGGCTCATCGCCGGCTGGCTCAGTCCCACCCGTTGGCAGCGTAGGTAACGCTCCGCTGCTCCAACAGCGCCTCCAGCGCAACCAGCAGGTTCAGGTCGACCGAGGCGAGATTTATGCCGCCCGCTGAGGCTGGCCCTGTGCTGGTGGACGCTGCGACTCGCCTGATCGTCACACGAACCTCCGCGGTCCGACCGCCCGAACCCAGCAGGCAATGTCGCACCGGGATGAACGGGCAATCATGTCTACGCGCATACATTTCTCCCACACCTGGACTGCGCTTCAGTGCCGCCATAGCCGTCTCGGGTACGGCAACGACAGCTTCGGCAGACGCTGTAGATATCCCCGCGACCATCGTATTGTTTCAGAACAAAGACAGAAATGTTTTGGTTTTCGGCAAGATTACCCTGCCAGAGCTCAAGCTTAATGTGTCCATAAGAATGATTCCGAAGAAACGAGGCATTGTCAATGACCGATTTATATTACTAAAAGCAACGAAATTTCAGATCATAATGCTCTCACTCTCCGAAATATCGTGGACTTTGATCGCGCATACGCTGCAGGACCGGCGAGCTGCGGCGCCGCTTCTGGACCAGAGCTGGCACGACGATGACCGCGAGAGACCGGGCGCTAGGCCAAGCTAGATGAGCATTGGGACGGGCGCAGACCGGCATCTCGCCAGTGTGGCGCCACGCGGACCGCTCTTTGGGATGCGCCAGCGATCGTGATCCGCACGGCCTGAGACGCCGATCGACTTTCGTTCGGCAAACGGACCCGTGTGGTCAGGGCGTCGATCCTGATCTGCGGCATTGGGATGTTGCTGATGGCGTGGGGCGGAACATGCCCTTCTCAGCCGGCCTGATTGAACGGACGCGCCCGAAGATGCCGAGGGAGTTGCCTCTGATGTATGCAAAGACCGAGGAAGGTCGCGTCCCACTGCAACGTGGACCTTTGGTCCTAATGTCGATGTCACAACGTTGTGATAAAGTCAGACTATTGCGCACTTGTACGGCAGACAGGTCATGCCATATCGGCAAAGCTATGCTCGCACTGAGACGGAGATTCTGGCGCTTCAGCTGCACCGCAATCTCCATGGCCCCAGCACGTACCCTGAAGACATCCGGGCGCTCGTGGATGAGATCGAGCGCCGTGAGCGCCGATCCGAAGACGTTGAGAAGATTTTGAGCGAGGGTCGCCACTACTTGGCGGACCGGAAGCCCACCCACTGATTGCGCACGGCCGTCGGCGCGCCGCTATCGCCAGAACGCCTTGGCACTGGCGAGTTGGCGCTGTGCGGCGGCCGCCTGCCGCAACAGTGCCGGCTCCCGCGATTCTTCGGCTCCGGTGATCAGCCCGCCGGTAAAGGCGGGCTCGGCCGCTGCCCCTTGCCGCGCCAGTCCGGCCGCCAGCTCGCGCCCGGTGGCGATGTCATTCAGCGCGCCCAGCCCATCCTGCATCGCCTCCAGCGCTTCCGGGAACTTGGCGTGCTGGCGCCGCTTCGACTTGCCTTGGTAGAGCGGCGCGAAGAATTCGGCGGCATAGCGCAGCTTCTTGGTCTGGATCCTGACCCGGTGCCGTGCCGTGGGGTCGAGCTTCGCGAGGCGCTTGCCCCGCTTCCGCACCTTGCGCCAGCGCGAGTCGAGGATGTCGGCGGCGGCATTCTCGATCCGCTCCCGCGAACGTTGGCCGTCGTCACTAGTGCGCCGCGTCCAAGGCCCCCGCTCCAGCCATTCCGCGAGCCGCAGCATAAGCGCGACGAAGCGTGGCGATTGCAGTACAGCGAGTACGTCGGCATAAACTCGCTCGCCGCCCTCGCTGACCAGCTCGATGAATCCGGTGGCGTCAACGACCTGCGGTGCTTGCCCGGAGGTCACCCGCTTGAGGAACACATCGTGGTTGCGCGCGCGGCCCAACGGCTCCGACGCCCATCGCAATTCCTGTTTGATCGCCTCGAGCTCGCGGTCCGTCACGACCGTCTTGAACAGCGAGAAGGCGGAGCGCAGGCGGCGCATCGCGACGCGGGCTTGGTGCAGCGCCTCGACGTCGCGCCGCTGGAGCAGGATCGCCTCGTTCAGCCGGTACTGCCGGATACAGCTGTGGGCTATGGCGCGGAAACCGTCCGCTTTCAGCTCGATCTCATGGGGCTCCGGGGATGAAGCTGTACGCGCTGGCATGGCTCAACCTCCTCCCCGTGGAACAGTCGCGGCCTGATCCGGTTCCAGAGCCTCCTTTATAGCCCGACTGGTCGAGGTCCAGCTTGGAGGAGCCGCTGCCGTGTCAGGTCAGGCTGAGAGACCCTGCCTGACACCGGCCGTAGGTGTTGTCGACAAACGCAACCTCTGGGCCGGGCCCGCCTCTTCAACAGGCTCGGCGTGGTTCAGCCTTAGCTGAGTGTGCTCGAAAAGAAGCGCAACATCTCGCGGCTCGCATCTGGACCTCGCGGATCAGTGTAGGATCCGGCGGGGCTCCCGCCCGACCATGAATGTCCCGCCCCGTGCAGGACCCAGTGCTCCGACACCGGACGCCCGCTCTCGTCCGTCCTGGCGGTGCAGGTGTAACTGATCCCGCCGGGGACGGTCCCGCGTCTGATCGTGGTACCAGAACCAGCTGCGGCCGCAGTCTGGGCAACGACTTGGTCGCCATTGACCGGATTGACGGTCGTGTCGCGGTCGCCGTGGAACACGATGGTCGGGACGGCAATTCTGAGCCGGCCCGCTCCTGCCGCCGGAGAGCTCCCTTGGCGCATCGCTGCGAAGGCTGACGCCACGTCGCTCGCTGCCCCGCACGCCAGTCCGGAATGCACTCCGATGGCCGCATAGAGATCAGGGTAGGTTACCCCCAGGATGGCCGCGGCCGCCCCTCCCGCGGACAGGCCGGCAACATAGACGCGCCGGGGATCGATCGGGTGGTCGCGCATAACCTGGCGAGTGACGCCGGCGATCAGGGCCGGCTCGCCGTGGCTGCGCCGCTGGTCGCCGGCGTTGAACCAGTTCCAGCATCCAGAGGCATTGGCCGATCGGATCTGCGCCGGATAGGCGACGTAGAAGCCTTGCTCCTCCGCCAACTCGTTCATCCGGGTGCCGACGGCGAAATCGTCGGGCGTCTGGGCGCAGCCATGCAACATCACCACGAGCGGCAACCGATGTCCGTGCCGGCTGGGCGTGAACAGTTTGTAGGGACGGCTTCCCCCCTGGTCGGCATAGACGAGATCTTCGAAGCGCGTGCCATCGGCGACCGGCGTCGCCGCGTGCTTGGAACGGGTGGATCTCCCGACATGCCCGAACGGGATGGCTCGGCGCGACGCGCGGCCGACGAGCCCGCGGAACGCCCCGAGCGGCTGCGGGCGGCCGGCCGTCCCTGCGGCGGCATCGTCGCGCCGGGGAGATGTCCAACTCTCCCCCGTCTCGGCGGAGGGCGGCACCATGTCGACCACGCCGTCCTTTCCCATGGACGAAGCCTGAGCTGGCGCATCCCCCTGGCAAGCTGGAGCCACGAGCGTCCCACGGAGAACGGCCATGGCTTCGCCGAGCCGCCCGGCGCGGGTGAGGCGGGTCGCCTCCTGCATGGTTCTGGATCGTGCGGTCATGATAATCCTGTGTGTCAGACGTCCGTCAGGCAGCGATGCTCGCGCCTGCGTGAGATCGGTGAGGTGCTTGGCCGCCGCTAGGGTCGTCAGCGAATCCGGTCGGCCAGCGTGGCCTTCACTGCGGCGCTTGCCTGCAGGGCACCCAGCACGTGCAGCGAGGCAATGGAGTTGCGAGCGAGGTCGGGGGAGACATCGTCTCCGATCACCGCCAGCCCGAGGACCTGGATGTGCAGCATCTCGCCGGCATTCCGCGCGGCTTCCAGTTCCTGCCGTTCATACCGGCGGAGGCCGAGGTCGAGGCGATGGTGGGCTACGGATCGTTGAATCGCCTCGCCATGCCGCTCAAGCTGGTTGCGGATCGCCGTGCGAATGAGGTCCGTGCGGTTGGCGTAGAAGCCTTCCTGCACGAGGAGATCGATCTGGCCGAGATCAACGTGGCCGAGATTTATCGTGATCTTCTCGCTGTCGGCCACCCTGGGCCGCAACTCGCGTACGCCGCTGTTCATTTGACCATCCCGTGACCATCCACCTGGATGGTAGATAAATGGGCGCTGCTGGAATTTCAAGGGCGGCTGGAGCAAGTTCGACGAACGCGCTGCCCTCGTGTAAGTCCGCCGCCAACCGATCGGGAATCAACCCTGGTCGGCCTCGGGTGGTGCGCAATCGCCGGGGCTTTCGGGCCGGCTCTCGCTCTAAGTAACCGAATTGATTGGTCGATAATGGCGATTATCGCGCATTGGAAAGGATGTTGCGCGCCACGGATGGGGTTGAATCGTAGTCGCGGGGCGCCGGCGGCGCCGGCAGCATGAGGGAGGGACCGTGCCGAGCACCAAGGATGCGACCGAGACGCCATGGCGCACCGACGCCGACCCGCCGGCCTGTTTCGGTCCGGACGGGCGGACGATCGGCACGGTGATCCGCGATGCCCGCGGCCGCCGGGTCCTGCGGCTCTGCCCGCCCGGCACCCGCGGCACCCAGGCGCTGCAGGCGGCCGCCGCCGCCGCGATCGTGACCCTGGCCAACAGCGCCGCGTCGGCGATGCTGGACGCCGGGCCGATCCGCCGCGCCCCGCGAAGCCGCAGCCACGCCGTGGACACAGCGGAGAGGGAGGCCGGATCATGAGACAGTATCGTCAGCATCCGGAACGCTTCGTGCGCGATCATTCCGATGACCACGCCCTTCGCCAGACGCTGGCGGGCGGCGAGGCGATCGCCGACGCCATCGCGCGGATCCCTGACGAGGAGGCGGCCGCGCTGGACCAGTTGCCCGCGCTGATGCGGCCATGACCGACGCGATCGAGGACGCCGCCACGCCCGAGGCTATGCCTCCGGCCATGCCGTGGACGCCGCCGGCGGGGCCCGTGGCCATGAGCGAGGCGAAGATCGCCGAGATCAAGGCCCTGGCCGAGAAGGCCGACCAGCTGGTGGAAGCCTCGCTTTCGGCCAACACCCGCCTGGCCTGCGGCAAGGCCTGGCGCGCCTGGAGCGAGTGGTGCCTGGGCTTCGGCCTCGACCCGACCGGCGAGAACCCGTCGGCTGCAGCCGACGCCCGCTGGCTGGTCATGCACCTGACTGCCCTCTCGGAAAAGCGGTCGCTGTCGACCATTCTGCTGCGCCGCGCCGCGGTCGTGGCGATCCGCAAGCGGCTGAAGCGGCCGCTCGCGCTCGACGACGCCGAGTTCGAGGCCTTCCTGAAAGGCCTACGCCGGACCAAGGGCGCCCGGCCGGTGCGCAAGGCGGCGCTGCTCGAGCCGAACCTGCGCGCCCCGTCCCTGGTGCTGACCCCGGAGATGCGCCCCCCGTTAGCGGACCTTGATCTTCCCAGCGGTGCCTCGCCTCCAGAATGGGGCGACAACATGGGGCGGGCAGAAAATCGCGCGAAGGGGTCAAGCCAGGAACGCCCCTGTGCTTGCACTTCAGAACTGTGTCAGACCTTCATGAAGAGGCGCGCTCCGGTCCTGGAACGAGCGCCAGAGCTGGTCCCACGGGACGCGTCGACAGCATCGGAGCTTGCCCGCGCAGGGCGTGTTCCTGCCGGCCGCCACTGATTGACGAGGTCGTGGGCATGTTCGACCGGCTGATCGGCAAGCTCTTCCAACGAGCGGAGCGCCGGGCTGCCGAGGATTTCCAGGCCAATGCCCGCGCCATCAATGAGAAGGTGCGGCTGTTGGCCAAGTTGGGCGGCGCGGGTTCCGTGTCCCCCGCGGCATGTCGAAAATATTCTGCCTCCGGCGCTTGATCTGTGATCGATCCGTGACCGGATCCGGCCCGGTCATCCCTTACGCTCCTGCATCGCCCAGTTCCGTTCTTCCGCCGGGCGCCGTCGGAAAAAGAGCAGGCATGGCCGTCACGAGGCGGAGCTTAGAAGACAATGGACAATTCGAAATTCACAGTTTCAACGACCGCGGCAGCGTCCGTAGCCCAGAAACCAGGTGGTGCAATGGTGGGAAGGGCAGTTACACGGACGGCCCGATCATTCTTGTTTGTCGTCTTGCTCGGAGGCTGCTCGAGCTACGGCCCGCTCGTTCTTGATCGGGATCGCGTCGACTATGGCCAAGCTTTATCCGAATCGACAAAGCAGCAAACGCTACTGAATATCGTTCGAATCCGGTATGGGGACATTCCGACTTTTGTAAATGTTGATCAGATCGTTTCGAGCTATCAGCTGCAAGGCAGCGGCGGTGTCTCGGTTGGCCCCAATCCAGTCACGGGATTCCCCGTTCCCTCGGAGACGGGCGGCGTCAGCTTCACGGATCGGCCGACGATGACGTTTTCGCCCGTCACCGGGGCACTGCTCGAAGGTTCCTTCGTTCGTCCCCTTAGCCCACGCGAAGTGCTCATACTGGCGGAGAATGGGATGTGGATAGATGTTCTATTTCGTCTCACTGTCCAGTCGGTTGCAGGCCTCGTCAACGCTGGGCGCCTCCAGACCAGCTTTACGTCACAAGACGATTTGCAAGTCGGTTCGCCTGAGTTTTTCGCGCTGTGCGCCGACTTGCGGACGTTGCAGGAGGGCGGGGCTTTGAGCTTCCGCTTTACCAACGGCAAGGATGGCCCGCATGTGTTCCTCTCGATTTTGAACACTCGAGTCGGCGCACTGGCGGCCGTGGCAGCCCGGGTGCGCGACCGGCTTGGGATCGGACCGGGCGAGGTCGAAGTCGTTTACGGGCGGGATGCCCATGGCCCGCATCAAGTCGCGATGCTGACGCGCTCGTTCATTGGGATGATGACCTCCGTCAGTGCCTTCATCGACGTCCCTGACGCCGATGTCGAGGAGCATCGCGCACTTCCGACGCCCCGCAATGCGACGGTCGGGGAAAGGCCTGTGGTGATCGTGCGGACATCAACGAGCCGACCGCAATCTCGTTATGCCGCTGCTGCGGTTCCGTACAGAGACCGCTGGTTTTGGATCGATGATACCGACTTCGAGTCGAAGGATGCCTTCAGGACGTTGCTGCTCCTCATGCAACTTGGGGAGGGCGGAGCGGACCGCACGAAGGCGGCCGTGCTCACGATTCCGGCGTCTGTTCAATAGCACAGGCCGTAGATCGTCATGCAGCGTCCAAGGCTCATCGTCGGCATTAGTGGCGCAACCGGAATCGTCTATGGCATCAGGGTGCTGCAGGTGGCGCGCGTCCTTGAGATCGAGACTCATCTGGTGGTCACAAAGGCTGGCGAACGTACTCTCGCTCACGAGACCGATGTGACCATTCAAGAGCTCCGAAGCATGGCGGACCAGGTCTATCCCGACGCTGATATCGGAGCCGCCATCGCGTCCGGAAGCTTCACCACCATCGGGATGGTGGTCGCGCCCTGCTCGGTGCATAGCCTGGCCGAAATAGCCCATTCGACCACCGATGGCCTGCTGACCAGAGCCGCGGATGTCTGTCTCAAGGAGCGCCGCCGCCTCGTATTGCTGTTCCGCGAGACGCCGCTGCATGCGGGTCACATTCGCAGCATGGCCGCAGCAACAGAAAATGGGGCGATCATCTTCCCGCCGGTGCCGGCCTTCTACACGCGCCCGAACACCGTGGCCGACATCGTTGAGCATACGGTGGGGCGGGTGTTCGATCTGTTCGGTCTCGATGCAGGCTTGGTCCAACGATGGACCGGGCAGCAAAGCAGACAACGCTAGCAATCCGAATTCGCCCGGCCGCCAAGCCCATCCCGGTGTCTCGCCGATTGAACAGGAAAGGTGCAGCCACGATGCCATTCCAGGATTTCCGTGAATTTCTCGAGGCCTTGCGAAGCGCCGGTGAGCTTCTCGAACTGGATCGCGCCATCTCTCCGGACCTCGAGGTTGCGAAGGCGATGCGCAAGAGTGCGTCCGTGTCCGGTCCCGCACTTCTGTTCAATAATAACGGCACCGAATTCCCGTTGGTGGGCGGTGTCTACAACACTCGTGCCAAAGCGTTGATAGCGCTTCAGACGACTGAAAAGGACGTCTTCGACAGAATCCTGAGCGGAATGGCGCGCCGAATTCCGCCGACAGTCGCGGTGGATGCGCCAGTCCACGAAAATATCATGACCGGTGACGCAGTCGATATCTCTAGACTGCCAGTGGCCAGGTATAGTCCGGATGACGGTGGACGTTACATCACCGCGGGGATCGTCGTGAGCAAGGATCCTGAAACGGGCATCCCCGACATCGGGCATTATCGCTTCGAGGTCATAGACAAGCAGACCATGAGCTTTCTGGCACTGCCGAACCATCGCTTTGGGCGGCACCTGGCGAAGGCACGCCGTCTGGGGCACACAACCTTTCACGCAGCCTTGGTGATCGGCGTGGATCCGGTCATGGCCTATACCTGCCCGATCCAGGTGCCTGACGGAACCAACGACTTTGACGTTGTGGGGGGCATGCGAGGCGCGGCTCTGGAGCTTGTCCGTTGTAAGACCATCGATGTCGAGGTCCCCGCGCGTGCCGAAATGGTGTTCGAGCTGGAGATAGACTTTACCAAGGAAGTCTTCGAAGGGCCGCTCGGAGAATTCACCGGATATTACACGCCGGGTTCAAACAAGCCGATCGCGCGCATCAAGGCGATCACGCATCGCAACGATGCTTATTTCCAGGCTCTCCTCACCGGGGTGCCGCCGACCGAAAATCATATCCTGAAGCAGTTGCCCTACGAGGCATCATACTTCGCCATGCTGAAAGCCCAGCATCCAACAGTCACCAGCGTCGCAATTCCACCGTCGGGCGGGACCGCATTCTATGTCGTCATAGCGATGAAGCAACGCTATGCGGGAGAAGCGCGCCACGTCATCCTGACCACGATTGCGAGCAGTCAGCGTCCCAAGATCGTTGTCGTGGTCGATCCCGATATCGATGTTCGCAATCCTGACCAGGTCGAATGGGCGATTGCATTCCGAACCCAACCGGCCCGCGACGTCATCATCATCGATGGTCTGCCGGGCGGCACCCTGGATCCATCCATCGACGGGTCACTCCCGCTCAACAGGCGGGTGGGATCCGCCATGGGCATCGACGCGACGTTTCCGTTCGGAGTGGACGAACAGAAGGCCGCCGGCGTCCCTGCCGGCGAGGCCTGTGGCCCGGCAGTGGCCGAGCACGGCCACGAGTTCTTCAAGGTCGCGGATATACCCGGCTGGCAGGACTATGACTTCCCCGAGTTGGGGCGCTCGAAACGATAACTGAATCAAATATTGTCATGCCCGGGTTTGACTCGGGCATCCAGAAGATCTCGACATCCTCTGGATTGCCGGGACAAGCCCGGCAATGACAGAAGAGAGAATAGTCCCGCGTTCGGAGTGTTTATTCTCGAGCGTGTCCTTAATGAGCCGCGACTGTAGCACCGGCGGCTCTGACCCCGCCTTTCCGCCGCAACAGCGCGAACGGCAGGTAGCCCAGAGATATGGCAACCACCGGCGAGGCGAGCACCGCACAGTAGAACGCGACGGGCGCCGGCCAGAACGGGCAGTAGATGGCCCACAGACCAAGACACACGACCGGCGTGGCGGCGATCGCCGATTGGAGGATCTCCCAATCCTTCGCCGCCTGGTGATTGCCGACCGCACGGGATCGAAGACGCAGCGTCACACATCCGAGGAGCAGCACCACCGTGGCAGCGGTCACTGCGGCGAGAGGCAGGTCGACCTGGCCGACGAGGTCGGCGCCGACAAGAATGACGGCGACGACCCCGATCGCGCCTGCCACCCACGAGAAGCGGGCAATCGCAGGGTTGTCGACAATCGATGACCCCGGTTCGACGCTGCGATCGCCAAGGCGGCGAACCACCACGGCGGCACCGAACACCGCCAACGGCCCGGCCATGCCGGCTCCGATCATGAAATCGGAGTCGAAGCTCTCGCTGGATGCCACCAACAAGAGGGTAATGACGATGATCCTGATGATGGGAGCGGTCAGCAGCATCGCGAACATGTAGGTCATGAACGCCTGGTGAAGCTTGATCTGCCGCTCCTTGATCGCCAGGAACGCCAGCACGGCTGCTGCGAGCACGCAAATTGCGAAGATCAGGAGGATGTTGAAGAACGGCGGCCCGCTGGTCGTCGCCGCCGAGCCTGTCCGGAACAGAAACGCGAGTGCGGTGATCATGGAAGTAGCAACGATGATGAGCATCGCCCGCCCCGAAAAGCGGTGCAAGGCCGGCCAGTTCCGGCGCACACGCGCCGAGAATTGCAATATCCCGAGCAAGAGCGCCAACCCGGCCGTAACCGTGTGCACCAGCATGATCCAGCGGCTGTTGACGTAGGTCGGCACTTGGTGGTGAACGAGCGATCCAACCTGCGAGTCAGGGTTCAGGCTGATCACTGCGGAGACGGAACGCAGATACAGCTCCGGTGCAGTCGAGGTGAAGTATTGCGTCATGTATTCGATGGACATCGGGGCATAGAAAAGGCACACGATGCCGATCGCCGCCCACGCCGCAACATTGACGGTTTTCCTGGATATCGTCATGGGACCTTAGCCCTCTACTCGGTCGGAATTGACATGAAACCGGGCGATGCAGAAGGATAAGGGATGGCCGGGCCTGTTCCGGTCACGGATCGATCACAGATCCAGCGCCAGAGGCAGAATATTTTCGACATGCTGCGGGGGAGGGCACGGTTATCGCCGATCGCCTTGTGCGCCGCCTCGGAGTCCCATGAGCTTGAGCGTCGCCTGGCTGACCTCGGTTCCCCGGCCATTGCCGATGCCCTCGCCTCAGAAGTGATACGCGAACCGGGCGCTGGCGGACTGGCTGAGGAAGGAGTCGCCGACATTGGCGGTGTATTCCCCCTTCAGCTCGAACCCGCCGGCCCGGAACAGCTGCACCCCGACATCGATCCGGCCCAGCATCTCCGGCGAGTCGATCTGGTCGCTGAAGGTGTCGTTCGCCGAGGACGCCCCGACGAAGCTGGAATGGATCGTCCGCGTGTTGTCCGGCTGGTAGCTCACGCCGAACGCTGCATAGGCCCGCAGCGTGGTCTCCGGGTCCAGGTCCAGCCGGCCGCCGAACTCCACCATCGGCGACAGCGCCACGCTGGTCTTGCTGCTGTCGTGGACATCCAGCGCGTTGAGATCGTCCCCTTTCTCCTGGAAGCCGGGCAGCTCGCTGTAGACCACGTCGAGATCGCCGTACGGCCGGATGTACCAGTCGTCGAAGGCGAATTCATAGGCGGCGCGCAGCCGGCCGCCGGCCAGGAAGATGCTCGGGTCGCCTTTCAGCGTCTCGCTGGTGATGCCGGGGATGTCGACCCGCCGGTAGGAGTCGAACGAGCCGCCGGCGAAGGCCATCGACCCGGCGAACTGCCACGGCCCCATGATGCGCTTCAGCGTGACCGACCCGTCATAGGTGTCGCCGTTGCCGGACGAGCCGTCATCCATGGTCGTCCAGCTCTGGCCGAAGCCGAGGGAGGCGCCGAGATACCAGTCGGGGGCGATCTCATGCTGGGCGCCGATCCGGTAGGTCGTGCCCGAGACGTGGTAGCCCTGGGTGTTGCCGTTGGAGGACTGGTCGGTCCAGCGCCCGGTGACCTTGGCCCAGACGCAGTTGTCCTCGCCCAGCAGCACGGTGTCGTCGACGAAGACCGGGCAGCTCATCGCCGCCCCCAGGATCGTGCCGATCGAACTGGCCAGGGCGATGGACTGGGCGTGGGCCGCCTTGCTCGACCAGGCGTCGAGTGCCGCCTTGTAGCCGCTGCCGTCGCCGATCCGCGACAGCTCGGCGAAGCGGGTGGCGAAGGCCTTGTCGCCGTTGTCCCAGGCTCGGCCGTAATAGCCGGCCAGCGAGGCCTGGCTGTCGGTCAGGGACACGGCGCCGGGCTTGAAGTCCCGGCGCGGCGCGATCGAGAGGGTGTTGCCCGACTGTGCGGTGTCCCAGTGGAACAGCTGCACATCCGCCCCATCGGCCGTGGAGACGAGATGCCCTGCCGTCACCATCGGCAGCGCACCGGGCAGGAGCGTGATCGCCGTCGGCACGATCTTGCCGTCGAGTGTCGCCGTGCCGTTGACCTGGAGATGGCCGGCGGTCTTGTTGAGCGAGTCGACGATCACGCCCAGCCGGCCCTCGCCGGTCTGGGTGAAGTCGCCGGTGACGGTGGTGGTCTGCAGCGCCTGCGTCCCGGGCCGCCCGACATTGACCGTGCCGCTGTTCACGAGATCTGCGTCAACCGTGGCGCCGGCATTCAAGATGCCGTGATTGGTCAGCAGGCCGTCGTTGGTATTGACCGGGCCGCCGTTGAGGTAGACTGAGCCGGTGACGGTGCCGCCTTGCGCGACGTTGACGATGCCGACCCCACCGCCCGAGGCCAGGATCGCAGTGCCGCCGGTGTCCAACTGCGTCGTGACCGAGCCGCCGGCGTTCACGAAGACGTAATCGTAAACTGATGTGGGGCTGTCGACCACGATACCGGCGCTGCCTGTAGCTCCCTCGGTGGCGCCCGAGCCACTGCCTCCGGTCACGCTGCTGTTGACTGTGACGGTGGCCTGCGCCTTGGAAGATGTGCTGGTGGGGCCTGTGCTTTGCGCAAAGATGCCGATGCCGTTTTGACCTGTGGCCGAGACCGGACCGTTCGTCGTGACGTTGACGGCACCGCCCGAGCCCGAAGAACCGGACAGGCCAGTGGTGCCCGCCTGAATCACGCCGCCGGTCATGGCGAGGCCGCCGCCGCCGCCGACGCTCTGCGCGAGAATGCCGACTGCGCCTGCACCGGTGACTTGGATGTTGCCGTCTGCCTCGATATTGACGGCTCCGCCGTTGCCATTGGTTTGGTACGAGGTCAGGCCGCCCATGGACGTGGTCAGTCCCGGCGTATCCCCCGCTGCGTTCACGAGGCGGACGACGCCGCCGCCACCGCCGATCGATTGCGCCACGACGCCATGCGCCGCGACGCCCGTCGTCTGGATCGTGCTGCTGCCGGACAGCGTGACATTGACGATGCCAGCGTTGCCGCTGCTGCCGGTGTTGCCGCCGAGCGCGAGCGTGACGGGCGTGCCGGTCGTCGAGCCGACCGGCTGACTGGTCACAAGGCCGCCGCCGCCGCTGATCGACTGCGCGAGGATGCCGAAGGACTCATTGCCCGTCGTAGAGATGGTCAGGGGCGCATCCCCCTCCAGAGGCGCAACGGTCACCGTGCCGCTGTCGCCGGAGGACGCCGAACCGCCACCGGCCGCGAGCTTCAGCGGTTTGGGTTGCAGCCATTTGCCCGCGCTCACAAAGAGGCTGCTGCCGGCGCCGGCGATCCCGCCGCCGCCGGCGATCGATTGCAACTCCACGCCATCCGCCGCTGCGCCGGTGGTCACAATCGTGCTGTCCACATATCCGAAGGTGACTGGACCGCCTGAACCGCCCTGCCCACCCTTGCCGCCAAAGGCCATACCCGCCGAAATATTGCCCGCCGCCGCGTCCGAGCCGTCGGCGCCGATGCCGCCGCCGCCACCGATGCTTTGCCCGATGAGGCCGGCCGCACCGAACCCGGCCGTGCTGATGAAGCCGCCTTCGCCGAGGTTGATCGTCACCGGCCCGCCCTGTCCGCCGCCACCGCCGTTGCCGCCGACCGCCAGGTCGAGGTTGACCGTAATCGCCGGGATCCCGCCCGTACCCTTGGCGGCGGCTGAGCCGCCCTTGCCGCCGCCGCCGCCGATCGACTGCGCCACGACGCCATTGGCCCAATCGCCTGTGGTCGTGATGGGAGCATTGAGATCCGTGGTGACGGTGCCGCCGTTGCCGCCGGTTCCACCCTGGCCGCCGATCGTTTGTGTGTAGGTCACCTGGATGGGCGTGTCCCCCTTTAGGGCGGCCGCAAGGTTGCTGCCCGCCTGTCGTGCATTCCCCACGGTGTTGACCGGACTGTCCGCCGAGGCGTCGGCGCCGGCGGAGCCGGCAAGCCCGCCGCCGCCGCCGATCGATTGCGCCAGCACGCCGGTCGCGTCGCCGCCCTGGGTGGTGATCGGCGCCTGGAGCGACACATTGACGGGGCCGCCGTCGCCGCCAGTGCCGCCATTCACACCCAGGTTGAGTGTTGCGCCGATTATGAAGGCGCTGCCATGTCCGACCGGAGTTGCGACGGCGAACGAATCGCCCTGGGACGCGCCGCCGCCGCCGCCGATCGATTGCGCCAATAGGCCGAGCGCGCCCGAGCCGTAGGTCGTGATGCCGTTGCCGGGATAGAGATACACATTCACCGGGCCGCCGGCGCCGCCGCTGCCGCCTTTGCCGCCCAGGGACACATTAAGCGTGATGTCGTCGCCGGCGCCGAACGCCTGTGTGTTGCCGCTGCCATACCCGGCATTGCCGCCACCGCCGCCGATCGATTGTGCCGTGAGGCCATTGGCGAAGTCGCCATAGGTGACGATGGCGGTCGGCGCGCTGCCGCTCGGGTCGGCCGAGGATGATGTCCCGTCGCCCGATACCGTTCCACCGAGCGCCGCATTGACGGTGCCGCCGGCGCCGCCATTGGCGCTTTTGCCGCCGAGGTCGAATGTCACGGCGAGATTGATCGACGTCGTACCCTCAGGAACGGATGCGGGTCCTATGACGGTCGCGAGCGAGGAGGAGTCGCCGCCGGCGCCGCCGCCGCCGCCGATGCTCTGCAGGAGAACGCCGGTCGAGCCCTGGCCGCTGGTTGTGATCGTGCCGCCGTTCGACAGCTGAAACTGCGCCAATCCGCCCTTGCCGCCGGTGCCGCCCTGGCCGCCGACCGCCGCGCCGATTGCCACTCCGATCTCGGTGTCGCTATCCGGCAAGGGAACGCCGAGCGCGACGGCCTGCGCGGCCGCCGACCCGCCAAGGCCACCGCCGCCGCCGATGCTTTGGACCACGACGCCGTAGGAGTCGACCGGCAAAGGAGGGGTGTTGCAGGGCGGCGACATGCAGAGATTGCCGTTGAGCAGCCGTGGATCCTGGCCCGTCGCGATGGTTCCTTGCTGCACACTGGCCCAGGCGGTGCCGCCGTCGCCGCCGCCGCCGGCATTGCCGCCGGCACCGACGGCGACCGCGAGGCCGACTCCGACCGCGGTGGCGAAGGCATTGCCGCCCGTGCCGCCGCCGCCGCCGATCGATTGCGCCACAAGGCCGGGCGACTTCGTCCCGACGGTGGTGATATTCGTCTGGCTGGTGTCGAGGGTGACCGAATTGCCGTTGCCGCCGCCGCCGCCGTTGCCGCCGATGGCAATCGACGCAAAGGGCGCGAAGCTGCTTGCGTTTCCGGCATTGCCGCCGCCGCCGCCGATCGATTGCATCAGGACGGCGGTCGAGTAATCGCCATTCGTGGTGATCTGCGAGGCGCCACCAGAGCAGTTACCGCCACCAGAGCAAAATACGACCGTTCCGCCATCCCCGCCGGCGCCGCCGCTGCCGCCCTCGGAGAAGCCGCCGACCGTGACCGGGGAGCCACCGCTGGCGCCGCCGCCGTCACCGCCGCCACCGCCGATCGACTGGCCCAGGACGCCGGTCGCCGAGACGCCGGAGGTGGTTATGATGCCGCCTTGGGAATTGACGATGGTGACGGCGTTGCCTTTGGCAGCGAGAGCGCCGTTGCCGCCGACCGCACCATAGCCATCTGCCCAACCGCCGGCTCCGCCGCCGCCGCCGATCGATTGTGCGAGGATACCGTGCGCATTTGATCCGCTCGTCGTGATCACGTCAAAGTTGTTGACCGTGACAGTCCCGGCGGAGCCGCTTGAACCACCAGTGCCGCCGCGATTGTTGAAAAAGCCGCCCGCGTTCCCCCCCGGGCCGCCGGCCCCCGCCAGCGACTGCGCGAGGATGCCGCGGGAATTGTCACCGGAGGTGATGATTGTGCCGTCATTGGTGACCGTGACAATGCCCGCATTGCCGCCGTTGCCGCCGTTGCCGCCGCTGCCTTGATGGCCCGAATCTGTTCCCGCGTTGCCACCGGCGCCGCTGAGGGTCTGCGCGATGATGCCCGAGGAATCTTTGCCGGAGGTCGTGATGCTTGAGGCGTTGTCGAGCGAAACAGTGACGTTGCCGGTGGCGCCGCCGTCGCCGCCGGCGCCGCCATGGCTTGTACCAGCGCCGGCCTCGGCGTCGCCGCCTTTGGCGCCTACCCCGCCCTGCGACTGGGCGATAATGCCTGGCGAGGTCGGGCCTTGTGTGGTGATGCTGGCCGATTGGAGCGCGACGGTGACGTCGCTGCCGGACCCGCCGGCGCCGCCAGCTCCGCCGTCGCCGTGGCTGGCGCCAGGCAGGAAATCACCACCGTAGCCGCCGTCGCCGCCCTGGCTCACGACATAGAGTCCCGGCGAAGTGTCGCCACTCGTCGTCAGTTTGACAAAATTGCTACCGGTTCCCGTCAGGGTGACGGAGGTCGGCGACGAACTCCGGCAGGTCTGGCTGAAGCCAGGATCCGTACAAATGCCGCCGCCGTTGCCGCCGTGAGTACCGGTGTTGTGGCCGTCATCGTGGGTGTTTGGATTCACCAGGCCGCCGACGCCGCCGAGCGCGAAGGCCGCAACCGCCGGTGAATTGCTCCCATTCGTCGATATCGTCACAGTCTGATTCTGAGCCGTGACACTGACGTTCGTGCCAAGAGCCATGCCGCCAGGGCCGCCATTGCTGTACGCAGAATGGGAATCGCTGCCGTCGTTCTCCGTGGCGCCGAGACCGCCAGCGCCGCCTTGGCTCAAGGCAAGCAGCCCCGCCAGACCGGTGCCGCTTGCAGTGACATTGGCGTCGGTGACGGTGATGGCCGTGGCGTTGGCAACATAGCCGCCGCCGCCGGCACCGAAATTCTCTTCTTCGCCATTGCCGCCATTGCCGCCGATCGCCTCCGCAGCAACGCCGGCGCCCATGATGTTCGCGAGCAGACCCGGGCCGATACCGGCTTTCGGCGGGGTGCCGGTTGCGGTCACCGTGACATTGCCGCCGCTGGTCAGGGTAACGGAGGCGACGTCGCCGGGCAGGGGGTTGCCGGAGGCGTCGTAGATGCCGACGGTGCCGCCCCAGCCGCCAAACTGACTGYCGTTGCCGCCCTTCGAGCCGGAGCCGTCGCCGCCCTGCGACAGCGCCTGAATGCCATAAAGGCCGCTGCTGCTGGCAGCGGGATCAGCGATCCAATTGAAGTTGACGGTGACGGGCGCCGAACTGGTGACCGCCGCAGGCCCGCCGTTGCCGCCATAAGGACCGTTATGGCCGGTGCCGGCATCGCCGCCGATCGACTGCGCCTCGATGCCGCCATAGCCGGCTTGGCCGCCGCCACCCTGCGTTCCAACCGCAACATTGATGACGCCGGTATTGTTGACCGTCACGCCGCTGGCATTGCCGCCCTTCCCGCCTTCGCTCGAGTTGTTGCAGTCGTTGTTGTTGCAGCCGCCATCACCCCCCCGGGTAAGGGCAAAGAGGGCGGCGCCTCCCGGAACGTTCATCAGCGGCAAATTGATCGTGATCGGACCATCATTTGTGACGAATAGCGGCGCCGTCGTGTTGCCGCCATTGCCGGGGGTGCCGCCGGTATAGCCCTGGCCACCCGCCATCAGGGCGAAAAGGCCTCCCAAAAAGACGCTCGGTGCGAGATCGGCCGAACTTGTCAGGGTGAGCGACCCGGAGTTGTTGATCGCAAATCCGGTCGCATCGGCGCCCGACTGTCCTGACGTCGCCCCCGGCGGGGCGTTATTGAGGAAAAATGCCGAAGCACTGAATTCGGGTTTGAGCGGAGAAACGGCCGGATCCACGGTCACCGTCGCCCCCGAATCCACAGTCACCGAGTAGTAGGCGCCGTTGGTGCCCGCTTGATAAAGCGGGACTGAATAGCTCCCAGGGGAAAACGCGCAGTCGCCTCCGGAGAAAGTGCAGCCTTGCGTTTGCGCCATGGCCTCGGTCGGCATGATGAGCCAGATCGCGAGAGCCGGAAGGCCGGCGCGGGCGGCCGGTCGGAGGACGGTCTTCCAGCCTGGCATCGACGTTCTTCCTTCCAGCGGCCTATCGACGATTGACGGCACTGCCATCGACGGCCTGCAGTAGAAAATCCGTGCGCATGGCCGTCCCCAGAGGTTTTGAAACCCGATGGCACGATAGGGCCGCGGCCCCCGCGATCCCCTCACGGATCGATCACAGATCACCGGCAGGAGAAAATTTTCTGATCATCTGACGCCGCCTGATCGGCCGGGCGGCTGGCCTGTTGCAGAACAGCCGGAGATGCAGGAATAGGGTCGGACGACAATGCCCGGGACGGCCTCTTCTTGGGCACGCTCATGTCCCGGGCCGTGGCAAAAGCCGGCGCGAGCACCGAGGGATCGCGCCAGGTGGTCTATGCCGCCGTCAACGGCGACAATGCTCCTGGCTTAAGGGCGGCGGCCGGACACCAGGATCATCGATCCGGCCAGCACCACCACGGACAGGGCCGTGCCCAGGCCGAACAGCCAAGCGTAGCCGAAGCTGTCGGCCAGGGTGCCCGACAGCGCCGACCCGAACAAAAAGGCCGCATATTGGGCGCAGGCCAGGATGGTGAAGTCAGTGCCCGGCTGGGCGGGCGAGGCCACGTCCATGAACAGGCTGAACAGCACCACCAGCTCCGTGGTGCGGATCAGCGTCTGCAGCGCCGCGGCGCCGAACAGCAGCGGCAGCCCGGGCAGCAGGCCGGCGGCATGCAGCGCGAAGACCAGGCAGGCCAGCACCCTGAGCGTGCCGATAAGGCCGAGCGCGACCGCCGGGCCGCGGCGCTGCAGCAGCCACGCCAGCAGCACCGTCCCGGCCAGGCCGGCGACGGCGGCCGAGATGCCGGTCAGGGTGGCGATGGTGTCGAGCCCGACCCGGGCATCGACCAGATACGGCGCCTCCATCGGCTTCATCAGCCCCTCGCTGGCCCGGAACAGCAGGGCGATCCACAGCATGCGCCGCGCCTCGGGCCGCTTCAGGAATACCGAGATCCTCGGTTGCAGCGTCGGCCCGGCCGCATCGCCGCCATGCGGCGCCTCCCGCATCGCCGGCACCGCGGCGAGCGGCAGCAGGCACAGGCCGGCGATGCCCAGCACCATCCCGGACCAGCCGAACTGGTGGTACAGGAGGAGGCCGACACTGCCGCCCAGCACCACGCCGGCGGCCGCGGCGCCGCTCTGCACCGCATTGCCTGCGGCCCGCCGCCCCGGTGCCAGCGCAAGGGTGGCGTAGCCATCGGTGGCGATATCCTGGGTCGAGACCAGCATGGCGATGGCGAAGGCGATCGGGATGAAGCCGAGSAKGTCGCCRGGGCGGATCAGCAGCAGYGCCAGCACCGCCAGCACSACGCCGRYCTGGGTCAGCACGATCCAGCCGGCCCGGTGCGCCCGGGCRATCGGGCGCATCCGGTCGACCAGCGGCGCCCACAGGAACTTCAGCACGCCGGGGATCGCCAGCAGGCCGAGATASCCSAGCGCGGTGCGGGTSACCCCYTCCTGCCGCAGGATCGGMGGCATSGCGGTSAGGAACAGCGAGACCGGGATYGCCTGGGCGAGRTAGAGGCCGGYCAGSACCAGCAGCAGCCGKGGCGGCCYGGCGTCGACGGGWYCKGAGGCGGCGACCGTCGTCATTSCGGCAYCAGSCCGGCCAGCGGTGGCGGCAGGCGCAGGCCGGGCACGGCGGCGCACAGCCGGCCGGCCCGCAGCGCCGTGGCCGGGTCGGCGTGATCCTGTGCCAGCAGCGCCTCGRTCCCCGCCGCCGCCAGCAGCGCRTGCAGCCGGTCGCGCGCCTCGGCCACCGGCGCCAGCCGGATGCCGGGCAGCAGCGGGCCGCGGACCAGGCCGATCGCCAGGTCGAAGGCGGCCAGCCGGCCGGCCGACTCCGTGGCCGGGTCCTGCAGCGCCGACAGCGCGGCGCGCAGTCGCGCCACATCCGTCCGCACCTGGCCGGGCACGAGGCCGATATGGTCGTTCTCGTGCCGGATCGACCGGGCCCCGACCAGCTTGCGCAGCCGGTAGACCGTGGTGTGCAGCGACGGGATGGCGCGGTCGCCGTCCACCTCCGGCCACAGTTGGTCTGCCAGCTCCTCCTGCGCCCAGCCCTCGGCCGGCCCGGCGACCAGGCACCACAGCAGTTCCATCGGCTTGCGCTGCGCCTTGCCGGTGCCCATGGCGAGGCGCGCGCCTTCGACCTGCACCATGAAGCCGCCGAGGGCGCGGATCTCGACCGGGAAGGGCCACAGCTCGTGTGCGCCGCCTTCCGGCGGCGGCAGGTCCCACAGCGCGATCACCCGCCGCGTCGGCTCGGGCTCGGCGCCGGCGGCCAGGGCCCGGTCGGCCAGCCGGGCCAGGGCCGGCCGGTTCATCCCGGCGATCCGGCGGAACCCCAGGCGGCCGGCCGCCTCGGCGACACGGCCCCACGGCCCGGCGACATCGCCGCCCTGGGCCTCGGCCAGGAACGCCTCGGCCAGATCGGCATGCAGCAGGAAGGTGGCGTTGCCGGTCTGGGCCGCGACCTCGCGCAGCACCTCGACATGCGGCCGTGCCGCCTCGTCCCCGGTCATGGCGTGGGCGGTCGCCAGCACCAGGCTCTGCACCGCGAGCTGATGCGGCCCGCCATAGCGCCGTGCATAGTCCAGGGCCTGCCCGGCCTCGGCGATCGCGGTCGCCGTGTCGCCGGCGCACAGCGCCACGACGGCGCGCAGATGGTGCAGCCCGATGAAGTCGGTGCGGCGCCAGCGCTGCCGGGCGCAGGCGCCGTAGCGCTGCAGCATGGCTTCGGCCGCGGCGCCGTCGCCCGCGGCGCCCACCGCATGGACCACGATCCAGAAGGCGTTGGTCAGGCGGTGCGAGACGCCGCGGTCGCCGGCAAAGGCCACGACCTCGTCCGCCAGCCGGCGCAACGCCGCATCGTCGCCGTCGAGATGGGCCTGGGACAAAGCGGCATAATACCAGGTCATGACGGACATGGGTGCCATGCCGCGCTGCCGCGCCAGCCCCTCCAGCTGACCCAGGAAGGGGCGGGCGGCGGCCAGGTCGCCGCGCCACCAGATCAGGTGGTTGGCCAGCACGCTGCCCAGCAGCAGCTGGATCGTCGGCGGCAGGAAGGGCAGCGCCGTCTCGATCCAGCGCCGCGCCTCCGCCGCCCCGGGATGTTCCGGCCAGCCGACCAGGATCGCGATGCAGCGGGTGGCGACCAGGGTCTGGCGGGTCGCCGCCGGCAGCGCCTCCAGCCGCGGCAGGGCGGCGTCGATCTGTTCGATCAGCCGCGGCAGCTCGCGGAAGTCGAAGAAGTCCCACAGCACCGCCCGCGCCTCGCCGTTCAGCGCCAGGGCGTATTCCAGCGGCGCCGTCTCCGGCTCCAGCGACCGCCGGATCTCGGCCAGGATCCGCTGGGCCTCCCGCGGCTCGTAGGGCAGCCGGGCGTAGGCCAGCCAGATCCGCGGCGCCGGCCGGGTCGCGACCTCGGCCGGGAACAGCTCGATCGCGTCGCGCAGCTCGCGGTTGCGGCCGGCCCGCGCCAGCACCGGCGCTTGGTCCAGCACCAGCCGCAGCGCCTCGTCCCCGGCGCCGGCGGCGAGCAGCAGGCGGGCGGCCGCCAGCGTCTCGCCGCGCCGGCCGAGATGCCGGGCCGCGAGCGTCCGGGCCCGGTCCAGGACGGGCGGCGGCAGCTCCTCGGCGGCAGCCTGCTCCAGCGCCGCCTGGAAGGCGTCGTGCTTGCGCAGACCCCCGCCGGGCAGGCGCGAGACCAGGCCGCCGGCGCCGGCCAGGCGGTCAAGCACCGCCGGCGCCCCGGCCCCGCCCAGCTCGGCCCAGTCGGCGGCCTCCCCCTCCGGCAGGAAGGCGGTGGCCAGCAGGGCCTGCCGCTCCGCCGCGGCGTCCGCGCCGGGACTGGCGGTGCCGGCCTGCAGCAGGGAAGGGGTGACCGCGGCCAGGATGCCGGGCATCCAGCCGCCGGCTCGCCGCAGGCAGGCCAGGAACAGGTCCCGCGCCAGGGCGTGGTCGCCGCCCGGCAGGTCGCGAACGAAGTCCGGGTACTCGTCGGCGGCGACACGCAGATCGGTCAGCAGCACCGGCGGCGGCCCGGACACGGGGTCGGGCGGGTCGAGCCGCGACAGGCAGAGGACGCGGTCCTCCGGCCGCAGCGCCGCGGCGAGGATGGGCAGCAGCGCGACCGTCACCGACTCGGGCGGCGCCCGGTGCACGTCGTCGAAGACGATCAGCCGGGGGCCGGCCTTCCGGTCCCCCGGCGCCGCGGCGAGCCAGTGCCGCGCCGCCTCGGTGATCTCGGCGACGGCCCGGGGCGTGGGGTCGGGCGGGATGTCGGTGCCGAAGCCGTGCGGCAGATCGAGGAAGACGCCCAGCGTGGCGAAAAGACGCAGCGGGTCGGCATCGGCCTCGTCGACGGCGTACCAGAGCACCGCGGCGCCCTCGACCGGGTGCCAGCGTGACTCGGCCCAGGTGGCGGCCAGGGCGGTCTTGCCGGTGCCGGGCGCGGCCGAGACCCACAGCAGGGCTCTGGCCGGCGCCTGCTCCAGCCGCTCGAACAGGCGGGTGCGCAGGACCAGCCCTGCGGCTGAAGGCGCGGTCGGGGCGTCCAGGTCGCTGGTGTCGTCGCGCCGGTCCAATGCTTGCATGTCCGGCCCTTGTCACAAGGCGTTGAGCGCCCGGTCTCTGGGCGGCGCCGGATCATCGGAAAAATTTTCCGCCCCTGCAATCTGTGATGCATCCGTGAGGGGATCGCGAGGTCTGCCGTCTTATCGTGCCATTAGGGTTCAAACCTTTGGAGACCGCCATGTGCACGGATTTCCTCCTGCAGGCAGTGGATGGCAGCCTCGTCGTCGGGCGGAGCATGGAGTTCGGCCAGGATCTCGGATCGCAGATCCTGGTCGTTGGCAAGGGTACGGAAATGCAAGGCAACGCCCCCGACTTCGGCTCGGGGCTGCGCTGGACAACGCAATATGGCTACGTCGGGCTCAATACGGCTCGCGACCAGTCGCTGATCACCGACGGAATGAATGAGGCCGGCCTGTCCATCGGCGCCCTCTGGTTGCCGGTTTCGACCTATGCCCGGACCGTGGCCAATGCCTCCCAGGCGCTGCGGGTCGACCGTTTCACCAACTGGGTGCTCGGCAATTTCAATACGGTCGGTGACGTTCGGCAGGCACTGAACGAGGTCGAGGTCTGGGGCAACGACGTTCTGCAGAAGGAGCTGCCGGTGCATTTCTCGATCCACGACACTGCCGGCGCCAGCATCGTCGTGGAGTTCATGAACGGCGGGACCCAGGTGTACGACAATCCCGTCGATGTCACCACCAACGCGCCGCCCTTCCCCTGGCACCTGACCAACATCGAGAACTATGTCGGGCTGGCGGCGCTGGACGCGGCGTCAACCACCATTTACGGCGTCACCAGCCAACTGTCCTCCGAACCACCCGGGCACGGCAGCGGAATGCGCGGGCTGCCGGGGGATTCGACCCCGCCCTCGCGCTTCATCCGCACCGTCTTCCAGAAGCAGTTCGCGACCCAGCCGGCCGACAACGTCGAGGCTTGCAGCCTGGTGCTGCACCTGCTCAACACCGTCGACATTCCGCTGGGCACCAGCCAGCCCCAGGATAAGTCCGTCGGCGACGACTACACCCAATGGGCGGTGGTGAAGTCGCTGAGCGAGCTGACCTTCAGCTACCGGACCTACGACAACCCGACCGTCATGCAGATCGACCTGAGGAGGCTGCCCGCCCTGTCGTCGCCGGGCGCGAAGCCCTACAAGATGCCGCTCGAGCCTGTGTTCGTCGACATCACCGGGAAGCTCCAGGCGCAGTGACAGGCGCGGATCCCGGGGCGATGGACGGCATTCATGCCAGCTTCGACTACGGCTACGACCCTGACGTGGTCGAGACCTGCCCGATCGTGGTCCCGCCGCCGGCCGGGCTGCCGGCGCGGGCCACGGTCGATCCGGCCTGGCTGCCGCCGGTCGGCACCCAGACGACGCCCAGCGGCTTCGTCTGGGCGTCGATCTATGGGCTGGCCACCTTCAAGGCGGCCCGCACCGCGCGCCGCGCACCGTCCGAGCCGGCGCTGCAGGCCAGCCCGTTCTATCCCTACATCAAGATCCTGGAGCAGTTCGGCGCACGGCCGGGCGCCTGCACCGGCGGCTTGATCTCGTGGTGCCTCGATTTCCTGCAGGCCAATGACGGCACGCCGACTCTCGAGCAGGCGCCAGCGCCGGTGCCGAAGCCTGGCCACAGCGACTGCCAGGCGGCTTGGCGGGCCTATGGCGGCGCCCTGCTGGTCTCCGACTATGCTTTCAGCATCAGCGGCTGCGGTCAGGTCGGCATCACCGGCAAGGACGGGCTCGACACTCTGCGTGGCCTGATCGCCCGCGGCGTACCACTGGTCTACGGCACCTCGCTCAATGTCGATTTCCCGGCCTATGGCCGGGGCGGGCTGGTGCCCTATGCCGGCAACGGCCGGATCCTGACCCGCCCGGACGGCCGCCGCGCCGGCCAGTGCCTGATGATCCTGGGCTATGACGACACCCTGGGTGCGGTGCTGCTGCGCAACAGCTTCGGCCCGGGCTGGGGCACCGAATGGGCCGGCAGCGGCGGCCATATGTGGATGGCCTACGACACCTTCCAGGCATTGGCCCAGGGCAGCGCCTTCTTCATCCACGAGATCTGACTCCGTTTACCGACAGCACGCGCAGCTGCAGGTCGTCCTCGCCCGTGCCGCCGGGGCGGATGAAGGCGGCGTCGAATGCGCCGCCGGGCAGCCCGGCGATCTGTTGCGTGCTGTTCGCCTCCTCGAGCGACAGACCCTTTGAAGGGACACCTCATGGCCCAAGACAGATCCCGCCCGATGCGCAGCTGGCTGTTCACGCCGGCGACGCGCCCCGACCGCTTCGCCAAGGCCGCGGAGGCCGGGGCCGATGTCCTGATCATCGATCTGGAGGATGCGGTCGCGCCGGCCGACAAGCCCCGCGCCCGCGCCGCCGCCCTGGGGCATCTGGCCGCCCCGGCGGAGGCCGGTCCGCTGCGCGCCCTGCGCGTCAACGGGCTCGACACCCGGGCCGGCCTCGCCGATCTCGACGCGCTGCTCGGATCCGCGGCGGCGCCGGACATCCTGGTCCTGCCGAAGGCCGAGGGGACCGGCCATCTCCAGATCCTCGACCGGCTGCTGACCGCGGCCGGCAAGGCGGCCCGGCTGGTCGGCATTATCGAGAGCGCCCGCGGCCTCGTCGCCGCCGAGGCGATCGCCGCTGCGACGCCGCGGCTGGCCGGGTTGATGCTCGGCGCCGCCGACATGGCCGCCGATCTCGGCGCCGCCACGGCGTGGGAGCCGCTGGCTCGTGCCCGCTCCCGGCTGGTCGCGGCCTGCGCGCTGGCGGGCGTGACGCCGATCGACTCGCCCTTCTTCGACCTGAAGGATGAGGCGGGCCTGGAGCGGGAGGCCGCCGCATCCGTGGCGCTCGGCTTTGCCGCCAAGGCGGCGATCCACCCGGCGCAGCTCCAGGCCATCAACCGGGCGCTCACCCCGACGCCCGATCAGGTCGAGACCGCCCGCGCCATCCTGGCGGAGAACGCAAAGGGCGTCGGCACCGTCGGCGGTCTGATGATCGATGAGGCGGTGGCGCGCAAGGCCCGCCGCGTCCTCGCGGCCGCCGGCCTGACCACCCATCCCCAAACGTAGGAGACATCCCCATGGACAGCATCCTGCCGGCCTACAAGGCGGTCGGCGAGCGCCGCTACCGCGAGACCTCGGGCCTCTACTGGGAGGATTTCGAACCGGGCGACGTGTTCGAGCACCGGCCGGGCCGCACCATCCTCGACACCGACAATGTCTGGTTCACCCTGCTGACCCTGAACATCCAGCAGGTACATTTCGATGCCGCCTACGCTGCCAAGACCGAATGGAAGAGGCCGCTGGTGGATTCGACCCTCACCCTGGCGCTGTTGACCGGCATGAGCGTGCGCACGGTCAGCGCGAAAGTCGTCGCCAATCTCGGCTGGGACAAGGTGAAGGCCAGCCATCCGGTGTTCGTCGGTGACACCCTCTATGCCGAGAGCACGGTGCTGCACAAGCGCGAGTCCAAGAGCCGCCCGACCCAGGGGATCGTCACGGTCCTGACCCGCGGCCTCAACCAGGACGGCGTCGAGGTGATGAGCTTCGAGCGGACCATGCTGATCTACCGCCAGGGCCATTCGCCGGAAGCCGCCGCCAACTACTGACCCGTCCGCAGACAAGGAGACACGACGATGGACGTCGTCTCGCTCTACCAGTCCAAGCTGACCACGGCCGAGCAGGCCGTGGCGGCGATCCCCTCCGGCTCCCGCCTGTCGATGGGCTTGTCCGCGGCCGAGCCGCCTGCGCTGCTGCGGGCACTGGCCGACCGTGCCGCGGCCGGAGCGGTCGGGGACCTCAGGGTCTACTACTACGAGGCCGCGCGGACCGCCGGCGACACGATTCTCCGCTACGAGCTGAACGACCGCATCCGCCCCTATTGCATGTTCCTCAGCGGGGTCGAGCGGGCGCTGATCAAGCGGGGAATGGAGGAGGGCGGCCGCAAGGTGGTCGACTACGTGCCGTCGACCTTCCACCAGGCCGTGCGGCTGATGACGGAGGAGATCGGCATCGACACCTTCGTCTGCACCGTCTCACCGATGGATCGGCACGGCTATTTCAGCTTCGGCACCGGCAACGACTACTCGACCAAGGTCGCCCGCTCGGCCAAGCGGCTGCTGGTCGAGGTCAACCAGAACATGCCGCGGGTGTTCGGCGAAGGCGCGCAGTTGCATGTGTCTGAAGTGGGCGCGATCGTCGAGAACCACGTGCCGCTGCTGGAGCTGCCGGGCCGCGACCCGGCGCCGGAGGACGAGGCCATCGGCAGCATCGTCGCCGGCCTGGTCCCGGACGGCGCCTGCCTGCAGATGGGCGTTGGCGCTTTGCCCAATCTGGTCTGCGCCGCGCTGCGGGACCGCAATGATCTGGGTGTGCACACAGAGGCCCTGAACCAGGGTCTGGTCGACCTCATCCGTGCTGGAACCGTGACCAACCGGCGCAAGGCGCTCGACCGCGGCAAGTCGGTGTTCACCTTCGCCATGGGGCCGAAGGCGATGTTTGACTTCCTCGCCGACAACCCGGCGATCCAGAGCCGGCCGGTGGACTATGTCAACGATCCGCGGATCATTTCGCAGAATGACAATGTCGTCTCGATCAACGCTACGATCCAGATCGACCTGACCGGGGCCTGCAACTCCGAGCACATGCTCGGCCACCAATACAGCGCCTCCGGCGGGCAGTTGGACTTCGTGCGCGGCGCTTATGCCTCTCGGGGCGGCAAGTCGATCATCGCCGCGCGCTCGACGGCGGCCAAGGGCACGGTCTCGCGCATCGTCCCGCGGCTCGACGGGCCGGTGACGACACCGCGCATCGATACCCATCATATCGTCACCGAGTTCGGCGCGGCGAACCTGAAAGGCTTGCCCTCGACGGAGCGCGCCCGGGCCCTGATCGGCCTGGCCCATCCCGACTATCGCGACGAGCTGACCGAGGCGGCGAAGCAGCTTCACCTGCTCTGAGCCGAGCGCCGCGGTGAGGAGACGGGAGAATATCATGGCCACCATCAAAGATCAGACGGTTTTCTCCGCATGAATCGTCAAATGTTCGATATTGGAGAAATAGGATGACGAACCTGAAAATTTGCGCGGCCGCCCTGCTGTGTGCGGCCCTGCTGTCGAGCCCGGCCCGGGCCGACGCGACCGAGACCGCCAAGGCCGCCGGCAAGGATGCGAGCTGGCTGTTCATCCAGACCGCCCAGAAGGTTCAGTTCGACGGCACGACGCTGACGTTGAGCGGCGTTAACCCATCGGTGGTAATGTTCACCGACCGTCCGGCGCGCACCGCGGAAGCGATCCCGACCGCCACGTTTGTCAAGGACTGGGGCATCAAGGGTAAGGACAGCTTTGTCGCCGATCCGCCCAATGCCGGACTGACCAGCATCGTCGACGGCAAGCTGCAGATCGCGACGGTGGAGCTCAAGCAGCCCTATCTCGACGGTACGACGCTGACTTTTCAGGCTCGCATTATCGAGGGTGCCGTGCCGGCGTCGGGCGGCACGACTTCGGTCTTCATCGATGGTGGTCAGTGCGGGCCACTCGATCCAAGGTGCTAGCTAGGACCGTCTGCAGCCGGCCGATGATGCGTTCGAGCTCGCCGATGCGGGCCTGCGCCTTGGCCAGGGCGCTGGCCGGATCCGCTGTCAGCCGGCTCGGGCGGCGGGGCGAGGGCTGCCGCCAGGCGCCGTTCGCGCAGGCCGGGCTTGGGACCGCGCTTGCGGCGGAGCCCCCCATCTGCCCCTTCCACTCGCCAGAGCGCACGCCAGCCGTAGAGCACCTTGCGGCTGATGCTGAGGTCGCGGGCGACCGCCGCCTCGCGCCAGGCGCCAGATCGACCATCAGCGCGCGATAACGGAGTCAGTTATCGCGCGTTGGGGTCTGGCTATCGGCTCGATGACGGCACGTCGGCGTGTGTGAGCGCAGGCGGTTGCGTGCCCAGGATTTAGACCTATGACGGCGTGCTTCGCAGGGAACCACCTAGCGTCATCTCATGCCGCCTCGGCAGTGCGCTTCCGGCCTGACTTCTTTGAGAGCATTGCCCGGACGAACCTGTCCCAGCGTGCCATGCCGGCCCGCTTCTCGGGCATGTAGTTCCAGCGGTCGTAGCTCTTCGAGCTCACGTCCTGCAGGGCGTGGTTCTGGATGCGGTCGCGGATCTCCTTGGAGAGGCCCGCCTTACCTGCGAGCGTCTTCCAGGTCCGGCGCAGATCGCGGTTGGTGACGACCGGGATGACGCCACGCTCGCGTTGCCGCCATATGAACGAATAGAGCGTGCTGTGCCTGACCGGCTTGCTCGGATCCATAGCGGACGGGAACAGCCAGCCATGCTCGTTCGGCTTGATTGAATCGAGCATCTCGGCGGCGAGGGAGGGGACGGGCACCGCGTGTGGCCGGCTGTTCTTCGTCTTCGACCAGTCGAGGATGCGCTCAGCCGAGTCCCACTGATCCCTGTGCAGGCGCGCGATCTCCTCGACCCGCTGCCCCGTCAGCATCAGAATCTGGACCGCTCGCAGGTAGGGTGGATGGACCGGGGTGTCCGGGCACTCGAGCCAACGCCAGAGCTGGACGAACTCGCTCTCGTCGAGCCATCGGGTGCCGACCACCTTCGGTTCCGTCGGGATGCCCGCGGCCGGGTTGTAGACCAGCCGGAACCGGCGAGGAGAGGCATTTCGGTAGTCGTGCTCGGACTTCATGCCCCAGCTGTAGGCGGCCCGGATGTAGCTGCGGACGTGGTCGGCCATGGACCGGACGCCGCGCTCGAAGATCGGCCGCAGCACTTCGGTCACCTCGTCCGGCTCGATCTCACGGGCCGGGCGGTGTCGGCCGAGGAGATCGGCCACCTTGTTGAGCCCCTTCTCGGTCTCCTTCCAGGACGGCTTCCCTGCCTCCTTCAGCGCGGCGGCATAGGCTTCGAATAGATCGGCGACCGTGCCGGGGCGGGTGTCGGTGGCGATCTTGATGCTCCGGCCCTTCTGGATGGGACCGGCGTAGTCCCGCTTGAACACCTCACGGGCCTCAGCCAGCGACATGGACGGGTAGTCGCCGAGCTTGGCCTTGATCCGCCTGCCGTCGCGCCACTGCTGGGCCATCCATTCGGCGAGCACCCGCTTCGGCATGCGCCGGAGGACGAGCACCAGGCGGCCGACGCCGCGGCCCTCGCCATCGGGGAGGGACTTCTGTTTGCCGGTCGACTCGACGTCCTTGATCGCGCGCCGGATCGCACCGTCGGTGAGGCTGCCCATCGAAAGCTCCCGAGTCGTTGAGGGCGGTTGACGTTCGCGGACTGGGGTCGGAATGCCGTCCGATCCCCCAATTACCGCCCCCAGTTTGCCGCGGCACGACGGAGCTCTTCAAGGCAGAAAAATGAAGTGTATCAATGGGCTTGTGCGTGATCGAACGTGATCGATCCAGCGCGAGTGGGATGGTTATGCACAGACGTCCGCTGCGCTCCGGTTCGCGGAATCACCAGTGGCCTCACGCTAACGCGCTTCCATACGGTATCTTAGTCCTCTGGCCCAATTTCAACCTCAGTTCGATTTTGCAGGCCATCCTCGATGGGTAGGTGTGGACTGACATATCATACTCATTGAGTTTTAGCGGATGATATGTCACTCATTTTATATGGCGCGCTCATCCGCATCCAAAACGGCACTCCCTCCTCCAGGACGTCGGGCCCTCAAAGCCTTGGGCCACGACATCGCGGTCGCGCGCAAGCGCCGCCGCATTCCGCAGCAGTTGTTGGCGGACAGGATGCTGGTGACCCGGCAGACGCTCCAGAGACTTGAAGCCGGCGACCCTACGGTCAGCCTGGGGGTCTTGGCTAGCGCCCTCTTCGTCCTCGGCTTCACGTCGCGCCTGGAAGCGCTGCTGGCGCCTGGGAGCGACGCGATGGGGATCAGCGAGGATCTGGCGAGGCTGCCTCGGCGCACCCACGCCCCGTCTGACGGCGACCTGGACTTCTGACGCCGATGCCGAGCACTACCACGATCGTCTTCATGCATCTGCCGGGTGGGCCAGTCCCGGCGGGCCGGCTGACGATGACGAGCGAGCCGCGCGCCAGCTTCGCGACCTTTGCCTATGGTCGGCGATATTTGGAGCGCCCCGACCGGATACCGGTGGACCCTGTTCAGTTGATGCTGCCGGACCCGGGCCACGCGGACATCGAGTTCCGGACCGAGGAAGGCTTTTCGAACTTCAACGGCATCCGTGACGCCGCGCCCGACGGCTGGGGACGCTACCTCATGTACAAGGCTCTGGATGACCGGGAGCCAAGTGAGGCCGAGATCCTCCTTGCCTCGGGAGACTACAGGGTTGGCGCCCTGGCCTTCGGCCCGACCCCGGATGCGCCGCAGCGGCTGACCCCCTGGGGAGAAGGGGATGCGCCAGGGGAGCATTTCACGCTGATAGAACTGGCCGCCGCCATCGAGCAGGTCCAATCGGTGGAGGAACTGGACGATAACTTGCGCCGACTGCTTACGGCGGGCTCGTCATTGGGTGGGGCGCGGCCGAAGGCGGTGACGGAGGTCGCGGGTCAGCCGTGGATTGCCAAGTTCCCGGCCAATGACGACATCTACCCCATCTGCCGCATCGAACTGGCGACTATGCGGTTGGCGAAGCAATGCGGCCTGAACGTTCCGAACTTGGATTTCCGAGAGGTTCTGGGGCGGGACATCTACATGATCGAGCGCTTCGACCGGATCCTGACGGCCGACGGCGTGCGACGGCGGCCTTTTGCTTCGGGACTGACGATTCTCGGCGCCCACGAAAGCGACGTCGGTCGGCATAGCTATGCCGACCTGGCCGCCGCTCTTAGGCAGTACGGCACCAACCCTCGCACGGATCTCGTCGAACTGTTCCGTCGCATGGTATTCAACATCCTCGTCACCAACGACGACGACCACCTCCGCAACCATGGTTTCCTTTGGGAAGGGAAGGGCTGGCGGTTGTCGCCGCTCTATGACGTGGTGCCCAAACCCCAGGTGGGGCTAGAACGGACCCTGGTGCTCGGGGTCGGGCCGCAGGGACGTGGGGCCACCCTGGAGAATGCCGTCGCGGGCGCCAGCGCTTTCGGCCTGACGGCGGAGGAAGCCACGCGAGAAGTCTTGGCGCTGGTCGACACGGTCCGGACCGAGTGGGTGAACCAGTTTCAGGCGGCGGGACTGCGTGATGCAGAAATCAAGCGGTTCGCTACGTGTTTCCGCCAAGCCGAGTTGGGGCGCAAACTGCTGATGAACAACCGCCCAGATTGACCCCGGTCGGATCAGGGTGGGCATGTGTGCGAGGATTCCACGTCGACGACGTGCCGGACCAGTGCGACTTCGTCGTCAAGTAACCACTGGTCAAGCGGTTCCGAAACATTCGCTACGCGGGATATGCCCGGTGCATCCCGCCCTCGGTGAGGCTCTCATGCTATGCCGGTCTGGCGGCGCAGCCGAGCACCTCCTGTTAGCACAGCGAGCGTCTGCTTCGGGGCGGCGCGATGTCTGTTGTTGGCACATTTACAAAGGGCCAATCATTCCGACTTTTCAACAGAATCGGCGCGATCCCGCCAAGCCGGGCCGGAACCTGTCGAGAAGCATCCTCTCGGAGCAATGCAAGCCGTCTACACCACTGCTGCCAACTGATACGGGCATCGGTGGTTGTGCGTCCTCGCAGCCAGCGATCATTGTGCGAGGCTGCCCCCCACAACGGGCGGCCTTCTTGCCGTCGGCCCAACGCTCAGCATCTCCGTGTTATCCCCTCGCAGTTCCATCCCTTGTGCCCCGCCCTCCGGCATCGGAGCGATCCGGTCGACCAGGCGGCGGGATCAAGTGGGTCCGGCCTCCTTCCACGTGCGCCGGCGCCATTCAATCGGTGGAGAGGTCCTGAGACGACCGCGTTGACCGACCCTTGCCTACGACAGCTGACCGGCGCGAACGTAGCTGGAGCCTGGTAGAAGGAGGGATGGGTTCGCGATGTCTCCTAGTGTGAATCCGCGCTAGGCAGTGATCCCTAGTATCGCGCGAAATCCGGCGCTTAACCTGCTGATCGGCCACGGCATCCCATGCCGATCTACGCCACCTAAATCGCAACTCCGCACAATCTGCTAAAGTAGGGCTAATTCGTGTCTTCTATACCCCGTTTGGGGGATGACGGCGTCTTCATACGGTGCGATTATACATCTTTCTTAAGCCGGACACTTATGCGCACCATAAGCAATTGCGATTTCATACTATCTGTGTATCCAGCGGACGAAGCGTCACTTGCTGCGACGAGACGTCTAGAAAGCTCTCGAACAAATTTCGCTCGTAGACTGAGAGAGCTATGATGCCGCTTGTCGATAACATATTTTGTCAATAACTAGGGATCGGGGGCGCGGTATAGAAATGTGCCCGTTCGAGATCGACACGATCAAGTGAAAAAAATGAGATGGCCCGATCCATCTTCCTGATCTCGTTTACGATCCTCTTAACGTTACAAAGCATAAAATAATCATAACACGACCGCATACACATCTTTGATTTATGGAGTTTTGAAGTGGTCAGTTATCTCGACTTGCTCCCAAAACCAAACGCAAGCACCGTGAACGTCGGTTTGGCCTCTCCGAAGCTCTCGACTTTACGAAGCATTCTCGGTGAACCCCGTCCCGACTATACGGGCGAATGCCAGCCGATCACTGGACCCTTCAAGGATCGTATCGTAACGAAGTCGGTCGGTCCTTTCAGGTGCACCGGCGTCGACGTGGCCGTTGAGGCACTAAGGGCCGTTCTCGACACCGTCAAGGAAGAGGTGCCGGATCTCTATAAAATTCTCGGCACCGCCGGCATGGCCTGCGCTCGCCGAGTCAAGCTGCGTCAGCCGGATGACTCCATCAAGCTCGGGAAGAATCCTTCGAACCACTCCTGGGGACTCGCCGTTGACATTAAAATTGACGGCGCCCTCGATCGCCAGGGAGACGATAGGTGTTATCGCGGCCTGCTTATTCTTTCCCGCTATTTTAACGCGGCCGGCTGGTACTGGGGCGTCAGCTTCCCAACAGAGGATTCAATGCATTTCGAGGTGGCCGAAACGACGCTTCGCCGCTGGAAGACAGACGGGCTTCTGTAGAGCGCGGCTGTCGTCATCAGGCTCGGGTTGCTGAGCGAACCCGCAAGGCCCCCAAAATGGAGGGAGGTTGCCGGTGCCGGATGTTTCGGGATTGCTGGTGAAGGTCTCCGGCGACGGGAGCCGCTTTGCCGCCGACATGAAGAGGTCGCCCGGTGTCGCGGGTATCGAGATCGAGCCCATATTGACCGTGCCAGGAGGCGCGGATGACGGCGGGATGGGCCTGGCCCGGCGCGGCGCCTCGACCTGGGTGCGCCTTCGAACGCCTTCCCCAGACCAGGAGAACCCATGGGATCGCGCCCATGCGCTGCTCGATCCGGCCGCCCCCTTTGCGCTTGGTGCCAGTGCCGAGGTCGAGGCCGTGGAGCCGGATCTCGCTCAGGACTGGCTGACGGAAGGACGCGGGCAGGACGGCGGCATACCTGCTGTGGCGGCGAGCAAAGCTTCCTTCTGTAGCTTCGACGATCAGGAGAAGAAGGGCGCGAAGGCGACAGGTCCCGGCGCCGCCTGGAATCTCGACGACCGCTTCAGCCAGCTTCGGGCGGCGCGCGACAGGGTTGGCGACAAGATGCGGCGCATCCTGATCGCCCATCTCGATACCGGCTACGATCCCGGCCAGATCACGCTGCCGAGAAATCTGAGGCGCGACCTGCAAAGGAATTTCGTATCCGACGACCGCCCCCGCGATGATGCCACCGACCACGCGCCTGACGACGAGCTTCTTGCCAACCGGGGGCACGGGACGGGCACGCTCAGCCTGCTGGCCGGCAACCAGCTCGATGGCAGTTCGCCAGGCTGGGGCAATTTTGCCGACTTCATCGGCGGGGCGCCGCTCGCCAACATAATGCCGGTCCGGATCGCCGACTGGGTGGTGCGCTTCACCACGGGCACCGTGGTGCAGGGCTTCGACTATGCGTGCGCCAAGGGCGCGCATGTGCTGTCGATGAGCATGGGCGGCCTCTCCTCGCAGGCGCTCGCCGATGCCGTCAACCTCGCTTACGAAAGCGGCTTGGTGACGGTAACGGCGGCCGGCAACAATATCGCCGGCGTGCCGATGCCGAGATCGGTGGTCTATCCGGCGCGTTTCAGGCGCGTGCTTGCGGCCTGCGGCGTCATGGCCGACGGGCGGGCTTATGCCGATCTTCAGTTCCGCACGATGCAGGGCAATTACGGCCCGGCGACCAAGATGGAGACGGCGCTGGGCGCCTATACGCCCAACGTGCCTTGGGCGCAGATCGACTGTGGCACGGTGGTCGACATGGACGGCGCGGGCACCTCTGCGGCAACGCCGCAGATCGCGGCCGCAGCGGCCCTGTGGCTTGGAGAGCACTGGGATGTCGTGAGCCGCTATTCGGAGCCTTGGATGCGCGTGGAAGCGGTTCGTCATGCGCTGTTCACGGCGGCGGCGAAATCCACGGCCTCGATGAATCGGGATGAAGCCCGCAAGACAATCGGCCAGGGCGTGATGCGGGCAAGTGACGCGCTTGCGATTGTCCCGCTTTCCGAAGCCGAGCTGCGCACGCGCAAGCTGCCGCCTGCAAAATCCACGCTCGGTTGGTTCGATGGCGTCTTCGGCGGCGGTGTCAGCCTTGCGCCGATCGATGAAATGGCGCGCAAACGCCGCGCCATGCTTGCCCTCGAGCTCACGCAAATGGCCCAGCGTGTCGCGCAGATAGACGGAGCGATCGACGACCCCGATATAGCTGAGGATCTGATCAGTCCTGCCGCGCGCAATCGATACCTGGAGGCAGCGCTCGACCTCGGCAAGCCGTCGAAGCTGCTGGAGGCGGTGCTGATCAGCCAGCTCGGCAGAAAGCCTGTCGTGCCGGTGCAGGCGCGGGCGGCCGCATCGCCACCGATCAAGCGCAAGGTGAAGGAGCCGGCGATCCCGGACCGCAGGCTGCGGGTCTATGCGCTCGATCCAAGCGTTGCCAATTCGCTGGCCTCGGTCGCGATCAACGAAACCGTGCTTTCGGTTGCGTGGGACGACCAGCCGCTGACCAAGGAGCCGCTGCGGCCGGGGCCGGTCGGCGAATATCTCGAAGTGGTCGATGTCGATCCGGCGTCGAACCGCGTCTACCAGCCTGTCGACCTCAACAAGAAGATCCTGCTGGCGCAGGATGGCTGGCCGCCTTCAGAGGGCAATCCGCAATTCCACCAGCAGATGGTCTATGCGGTGGCGATGGCGACGATCCGGAATTTCGAGCAGGCGCTCGGCCGCCGGGCGCTCTGGGCGCCGCGTTATGCCGAATATGACGAGCAGAAGGGCGGCAAGCAGATGGAGGCCTATGAGGTGCCCCGGCTGCGCATCTATCCCCACGCCTTCCGCGGGCAGAACGCCTATTACAGCCCTGATAAGAAGGCCCTGCTTTTCGGCTATTTCCCGGCCGATTCACGCGATCGCGACGTGACCGCGCCAGGCTCCCTGGTCTTCTCCTGCCTGTCGAGCGACATCATCTCGCATGAGATGTCGCATGCCCTGCTGGACGGATTGCACCGCCGCTTCCAGGAGGCGTCAAATCCCGACGTGCCGGCTTTCCACGAGGCCTTTGCCGATATCGTGGCGCTGTTTCAGCATTTCACCGTGATCGAACTGGTCCGCTTCGAGATCGGCAGGGCCAAGGGCAATTTCTCTGCGCTCAATCTTCTCGGCGGACTGGCGAAGCAATTCGGCGAAGGCAGCAGCCGCGGCGGTCCGCTGCGCAACTACACCGATCCTTCCACGGACACCATGCGCTATCAGGATACGCTCGAGCCGCATGACCGCGGGTCGATCCTGGTCTTTGCCATCTACGAGTCCTTTCTCAACATCGTCAACCGGCGCGTGGCCGACCTGTTGCGCATCGCCACCAACGGCACCGGCGTGCTGCCCGAGGGGACGCTGCATCCCGATCTCGTCAACCGGTTGACGGACGAAACCTGCAAGGCGGCGCGGCATGTTCTGCGCATCTGCATTCGCGCGCTTGATTATTCGCCGCCGGTCGACATCACCTTCGGCGAGTATCTTCGCGCCGTCATCACCGCAGATGTCGATCTCGTGCCCGATGACAAACACGGCTACCGCACGGCTTTCATGGAGGCCTTCCGCAGTCGCGGTATCCTGCCGCGCGATGTGCGCACGATTTCGCAGGAATCCCTGACCTGGGGAACGGTGGACGAGACCAAGCCGTCCTGGCTCTCCGGGCTTCTGGAGGAAATCGATCTGAGCTGGGATCAGGGTTCCGATCGCTCGACGATATTCCGGCGCAACGAGACGAACCGCTGGACGCTCTGGAACGGCCTGAAGCGGGTCTTTGCCGATGATCCCGAGGTCTATAAGCAGTTCGGCCTCCTTGCCGATGTGCCGCGCTACAATCGTTGCGGCAAAAAGGTCAAGTCACCGCCGCCCGGCGAAACGACGTTCGAAGTGCACAGTGTGCGGCCTGCGCGGCGCGCCGGTCCCGACGGCACCTTCCGCACCGACCTGGTTGCGGTGATCACTCAGCGCCAAGCCGTCCCGCTCGACGACAAGGACGTCGCCAACGGCTTCTACTGGTTCCGCGGCGGCGCGACCGTAATCATCGATCCACGGGCGGGGCAGCAGGCCATCCGCTACGTCATCCTCAAGAACAGCGGCAGCACCGCCCGCAGCGCGCGGCAGAAGCAGACGGCGACAAACAGTTTCGGCTCGCCGCTGCAAAGCCTCTATTTCGGGCGAACGAGGGACGAGCCCTTCGCCATCATGCACGCAAGCCGCGAGGTACCGGACCATGGCTGAGAAAGCAGGCAAGGCGCGCGGCACGGCAGGAAGCCGCACCGCATCCTCGCGGGCCGCAGGCGTGGCGCGCCCGGTGCGTTCAGCCAGTGCGGAAAAGGTCGCGAGCGCGCCCTTCATGACGGTGCGCCACTACTGCCAGGGCCTCGGCGACTGCCACCTGATACGCTTCCGCAAATCGGATGGCAGCGACTTCGTCATGCTGATCGACTGCGGCATCCACAGCTCGGTCAAGGGCGGAGCCGCGAAGATGGACGAGGTGGTTGCCGACATCGCCTCGGTGACGGACAGGATCGACATTCTCGTCATCACCCATGAGCATGTCGACCATCTCTCCGCCTTCCTCTCGGCACTGGATCAGTTCAAGAAACTGACTGTGGGAGAGGTCTGGATGGGATGGACCGAGAGTCCATCCGATGCGCAGGCGCGTCAGTTGGACAAATTCAAGAGCCAGGCGCTCGCCGCCCTCAGCGAGACCGGACGCCGGCTTGATGGCAGCAATCACCTGAACCCGCACATGGCCAACGTTCGCGACGGCCTCAATGCCATTCTCGGCTTCAATTTCGGCGTGAAGGGCGAGCGCGTCCGCGCCGCCCGCGATGCCGCCGGGGCGCTGGGGCAGAAGGGCATCAGATATCTCGAGCCCTCAAGCGGGGTTCAGACCCTTGAGGGCGTCGAGGGACTTCGCATCTATGTTCTCGGTCCGCCGCGCGATGCCGCGCTCCTGAAGGTGACCGACCGCGATAGCGAAATGTACGGGCTTGCGGGCAGCGCTTCGCCACTGATTGCCGCCATGCAGGGAGCCCTCGGCCTCGCGGGAGAAGCCGCCGGATTGGTTGACGATTTCACCGCACCCTTCGATTTCAGCATCGGCATGCCGCTCGACGAGGTGCTTGCCGGCGCCGGCGGCGATGACGAACAGCAAGTCGGGGCCTTCCTGCGCGAGCACTATAGCGGCCCCGCCGCTGCGCCCGAGGCCGAGCCGAAGCCGGCGGGCAGGAGGCGCGCGCCGATCGATGCGAACCTTACCGACCAGACATGGCGGCGCATCGACATGGACTGGCTGGCGATGAGTTCTACGCTGGCCATGCAACTGGACGACCGCACCAACAATACGAGCCTCGTGCTCGCCTTCGAGTCCGTTGAGACCGGCCGCGTCATGCTGTTTGCCGCGGATGCCCAGATCGGCAGCTGGCTGAGCTGGCAGGATCTGCGATGGGGGCAGGGCGCGGACACGGTCACCGGGCCGGATCTGCTGACGCGCACCGTCTACTACAAGGTCGGCCATCACGGCAGCATCAATGCGACGGCCAAATCCAAGGGCCTGCAGCTTATGACCAGCGCCGATCTGGCCGCCTTCATCCCGACCAACAAGGTCGATGCCGAGAATGTCGGATGGGACGAGATGCCCTTCCACGGCATTTTGGAGGATCTGGAGGTCCGCACGAGCGGCCGCACCGTGCGCGCCGACGATTCTTGGCTCGCCGGCGACGCGCTTCCTGAGCAGTTCGCCGCACCGTCGGGATCGCTGAAAGCGGTCCGCCACAAGAAGAGCCTGTGGGTGGAGTTTGATGTTGGCTGAAAAGCCGCGATGCGCCTTTCTCTTCTGCGCGGAGGCTTGTAGTATATCGAGGGGTAGTTATGCGTATATTTCTGATATTAGTCGCGCTGCTTATTTCGGCGCCAGCGGCTTTTGCCGCATGTGAGACGAGCGTTACCATCGCACCCGGCACCTTTGCCGATATCGGCACGGCGGAGGGGAAGGGATTCAAAGTCGATCAAACGGTTGCCTACGGAAATCTTCAGGTCATTCGAGTCGGGCCGAAAAACGTTCTTCGATACACGGCTGCCGCCGACAAAGTGAACGTCGGCGAAAAGGTGGATTGCCAGATCGAAGACGAAGCGGTGGTACTGGTCGATGTGGCGATACGAAATGCCGTGTCGGAGGGTGTGTACGCCGCCACAGCCAAGACGCTCGTATTGCTATTCGCGTTGGCCGTTATGCTGGAGTCCGCATTGGCCTGCGTTTTTCGCTGGCGCCCCTTCGCGGAAATCCTGAACCCACGCGCCGTGCGGCCGCTGGTTGCCTTCCTCCTGTCCTGGTGGCTCGTCTCTTATTTCGACCTGGACCTCGTCACCGAGTTGGTCAATGCGAGCAGCCAGCGTGCTCCCATCGACGTCAACAATGGGGGGCAGGTGTTGACGGCGCTTATTCTGGCTGGAGGCAGCAGCGGTATCAATTCCATCCTTGTCGCCTTGGGGTTCCGTCAGGTCAGCACGCCCGCAACGGCACCAAAACCACCACCGACCAAGGCATGGATAGCCGTCAGGGCCGTACGTGAGCCAGCCGACAGGGGCGACGTCGATGTGATGATCGGTCCAATGCAGACACTAAGCGATACAACCCAGAAGCCGCCTTTCGTCGGCACCATCAAAGGTAAAACCGGCCTTGGCTTCCTATCTTTTTTCGCACGAGACAGGGGACGGTTTCCGAGCTACGGCGGCTTTGAAGTGGATCCTGGCAGCGAACTGATCGTCGTATTGAAATTCAAAGAAAGACAAGCTGTATGGGGACCTCATAAGCCGGGAGCCGGGGCGATAATAGATCTGGACCTCACAGTCTGACGGTGTTTTGCACACGGTGTGTCGCTCATCGGATTCGGAGGTGATTTCTTATGAATTGGCCAGGTGGGTGATGATCGAGCACGCCGGTTGATTGCAGCGTCAGCGGTATAGACGGGCCTGTCACGTTGCCGAGCGTGGCGGCGATAAGCCGGCACACTCCGGGTCCGGACCGCGGCTGTGTCACGCCCCGCCGCGAACACCCTCGCCCGAAAGCGGCGGCGCGTATGGGCGGTGAGGCAGTGGCAGAGGTCGAAGGGTGTTGTAGGTCACGGCGGAACTCGGGGGAGGGCGGAGTGGATTCGACGATTTTCAAAACATGGCTGGACAAATTGGCAACGCGCGACCCTGCCGTCTTTCAGGCTTTGTCGCGCCGCATGGACGAGGCGCTCGCGGCCAGGGCGTCGACCGTCGAGGCGACGACCCTCGACGCTGCGGCCGCGTGGGACAGCCCCGACTTCGCTCAGATCGCGGTTGAATCGATCATTCGTGAGGGCCGGCCCGCCCTCCTCGTTGCCGACAATCTGATCTCCGAAACGGGTGTCGAAATCGACGCGGGAGGACGGATCGTCGTGGAGCGGCTCAAGGCGGCTTCCGACCGGATCAACCCGGTCATTCCGCTGGTCGGTCGCGTCGACGTGGTCAACTTCCCCGGATCCGCCACCTTCGTTGGAACGGCTTGGCTGGTCGACGACGACGTGGTGGTGACCAATCGCCATGTCGCTGAGTTCGTGGCCCGGTGGGATGGCGGCGAATACCGCTTTGTTCCAGGGCAACTGGGCCGGAAGCTCGAAGTAAACGTCGACTATCTGCATGAAGCCGATCGCAAGACCACGGCATCGGTCGTCGTCGAGCGCGTGATCTGGATCGAGACCAATACGAGCAACGCGGATATCGCATTCCTCAAAGTGAAACGGCGCGCTGACGGTGCCAGGCCCGGCCGTATCGAGATCGCCGAGCAGGATGCGCCGGCGGGCACGGATGTTGCTGTCATCGGCTACCCCGCTCGGGCGTCGGCCGAAATCATCCCCGATCAGGCCTGGATGGACCGGGTGTATGGCAGCCGCTACGACGTCAAACGCATTGCGCCCGGCAAGATGGACGACCCCAGCTGGGGTTGGAATACACATGACTGCACGACGCTGGGCGGCAATTCCGGGTCGGTTGTCGTCTCGATGGAAACAGGCAAGGCGGTCGGATTGCACTTTGCCGGTCTCTACATGGTCGAAAACTATGCGGTTTCGGCCTCCATGCTGCGCCAATATCTTCTGAAGCGGCCTTGGCAAGGGGCGGGGACCAGTGCCGGGGCATCGGCTCAAGCGGCTCCGCCGCCTGTCGCGACAACCGTCACGGTGTCCACTCGTGAACAAGCAATCGGCCAGCAAGCAGCCGGTCCGGGCAATTCGGTGTCAGTGACGTTTCCGTTGACGGTGACCATATCCCTGGGCGGACAGCAGACGCAAACGCCGGATCCGATCGCTGCAGCGAAGACAGATGTCGTGAGCGCGGCGCGGGAATTTCGGCGCGAGACGCGCATCGATGGCGTGGTCAAGGTTATGCCGGGCTATGTGGTGAACGGCGGCCTGATCACCGACCTGGAGTGTGTCGTGGTCGCCGCGGACCCGACTGCTGTGCCTGATGTCAAAGCACAATGCCCGCCATCCGTGGCGGGGCATCCGGTGGTGGTGCGTTCGGCGACAATTGCCGAACTCGCCCAGTCGATCGGCGCGCTGGCGGAGGAGTCCGCATCATCGACGCAATACAATGACGCCGACCGGACCGGACCGGAGTTCAGCTTCGATGTCGTCGAACAGGCGATGACCGTGACATGCCACGTCGGGCCGGAACAGGGCTGGATAAACCTCCAGGCGTTCCTGAAGGGCGCGACGAAATTCGTCTCGTCGATGTACCAGTTCCACGTCAAGCACATCGCCGGTGCAATGGAAGCCGCGCTGAAGGCGGGTGCCTCGCTTTCGATCGTGCTCGATGCGCATACCCGCGACGACAAAAAGGAAGCCGCCGACGAGTTCAACCGCAAGACGACCTTCGCCGCCTGGCACAAGTACTTTGGCGCGCGCTTCGAGCATATCTATGTGCCGAAAGGCTCGATCGGGCTCGTCGCCAGCGATTACCACATCAAGGTGACCGTCCGCGACGATCATCTGGTCTGGTTGTCGAGCGGAAACTGGACCCACAACAGCCAGCCCAAGGTGGAAGAGGCTGACCTGGCCAAGTCGACCAAGGTGTCGGGGATGGGCAATCGCGAGTGGCATGTGATCATCGACAATGTCGAACTCGCCAAACGCTTCAGCAGCCACATAAAAGCTGACTTCGCGCAATCGGGAAAGCTGGTCGGCAGCCTCGAGGCGGCGGTCGACGAGATCTATGTCGATGTTCCCAAGGCGGCGCTGCAAACCATGACGCTAGAGGCCGCCGCGACGCAATTGCTGCGACCTCTCGATACCGGGCAGCGAAAAATTCGGGTGAAGCCGCTGCTTACCCCGGACCGGCGCGGCAAGGTCTTCACCGACGCCGTTCTCGAGCTGATCGAATCGGCAGAAGAACAGCTGGTGTTTCAGAACCAATACATCAATGTGGATGCGGACACGGGTGGCAATCTCGGCGCATTGGTCGATGCCCTGGTAAAGAAGGCCAGAGAAGTCGAAGACGTGCGAATCATCCTCAGGGGTAGCCGTTCCGAACTTCTCGTCACGGGCCAGGAACTCAAGCGGCGAGGTTTCCCCGACGTCAACAACCGGATCCGCGGCATCAACAACACCCACACCAAAGGCATCGTGGTGGATGGCAAGCGGGTGCTGATCGGCAGTCAGAACTGGAGTTCGCTGGGCGTCAGTCTCAATCGCGATGCGAGCCTGATTTTCGACGACGCCGATATCGCGGGCTATTTCCTCGGTGCTTTTGAGATCGACTGGAGACGGGCGACCAGGCTGGCGGATACACCGGCTGCAGCGGCAGTCAGCGCCCATGCCCCGCGCCTGGCGGTCGGAGAGGCGCCTCCGGCGGGCCATGTGCGGATGACGCTGTCGGAATACCTCGAAGGCTGAGCATCTTCGCATGTCGCCCGCTATTCCTAGGGCGCTTTTGCCAATCCTTTGCCGCGGCTGACGACCGGAACGCCGGGCGCGAATCCCGCTGGCTTCGCGAAGGCGATCACATTCGCGCGGACCGCCAGTGCGCTCTCCGCATTGCCGCTTTCGCGCTCGCTCTGCCACCAGAGCGCCGCGACCCCCGCGACATGCGGACACGCCATGCTGGTGCCGTTCATGGCCACCAGGCCGCCGCCCGGCCTCGCCGAGACGATGTCGACGCCGGGAGCGCTGAGCCGCGGCCCGACATTGGAGAAAGGCGCAATTTCGAGTGCGCCGTTGGCGTTACGCAGTGCGGCTCCGACTGAGATGATGTCAGGCGAAGCGGCCGCGGGCACGCTCACGCCGACAACGTTCTTCGGGTTCTCGTTGGCGCGGCTCTCGTTGCCGGACGCGGCTGCGATCACCATTCCCTGGCTCGACGCATTCTCCTGGAGGAGGTCAGCCACGCAAAGCTCGAACTGCTTCAGCGTCTCGCGGTAGGCGACCAGTGCGATCGAGGTCGCGAATGGCACCTCCTGCCCGCTCTTCACGAGACGCTGCACCATGCCGGGGAAATCGAAGCCGATCGACATGGAGACCACCTGGGCCTTGATCTGCGCCGCCCAGCGCAGCGCGTCGAGCACGGCCTTGGTCGAACCGCGCCCGGTGTCGTCTAGTGCCTTGGCGATAAACACGTCCTTGATGCCCGGCGCGACGCCGATGCGCACGCCGTCGACTGAATCGCCGAAGATCGTGCCGGCGCAATGTGTGCCGTGCCCATGCTTGTCGGCAAAGTCCTTCGGATCGCCACCGGTGAAGTTTTGGCCGACTATCCTCTTGGTCGCAAAGGCCGGGTGATCAGCGTCGATGCCGGTGTCGATGACGACGACCCTGACGCCAGAGCCGTCCATTAAGGAAAGATTCGCGCCGACACTCTCGATGCCCCATGACATCTGGCGCGCCTTGGCATCGACCACGGCGTCCGCCGACACCTGGACGCCGAAATCCGCCGCCATCCGCGGCTCGATCAGCATCACCGGCATGTTGGGGATGGCGATGAAGCCGGGCTCGTCGTTCTTGGCTTGCGCTTCTTCGGCCGTCAGCACGGCCGAGGTCACCGACAGGATGGGTGGCGGAGGCAATGGAGGTGGCCCGATCGCCTTCTCCAGGGTGTAGCCGAAGATGCCCTCGTTGGCACCTTGCAGATTGTCATCGACCACCGGGCGCTCGATGATGATGTATTCCAGGTCCATCGGACTGAATACTCGTTTCCGCTTCGCCATGGTCTTCCTCCCTCGATCTGGACCCGTCGTGCCGGGTGCTATCAACTCTTCCTTGCGTCCACCGGTGGTGGCGTCGGCCGGCCGCATGCGGTGTAGCCTTCGCGCGCGGTGCTGTTCGGGCACCAGGGCTGCAGCACGCGTGCATAGGCATCAGCGGTTTCGGGCGCGAGCTTGCGCACCTGCTGCAGGACTGCGCCGATCTGTCCGAATGAAACCTGGATTGCGGTCCGGTAGGCACCTTCGCGCAGGTAGATTTGCGCCGGCGCCTGCGCCGCGAGCCCGCTATTGCCGGCGACCGCGACGGGCAGCCCCAGGGAGGTGCCGTGAGCCCGCACCATCGCGGCCAGCCCGGCCTGCGCTGCCGCGAGGCTCGGATAGGAGCCGAACACGATTGCGGCAGGGACATCTTCGCGCGCGGCGGTCTGCTCTCGGAGGAATGCAGTGTCGGGGAACGTGCCTGGGGCGTCGTCCAGCCGGCGTGCGATCATCTTCGGCGTGGCAGCATGCGAAGCGAGCCGCGTCAGCGGCAGGCCGGCGACAAACCGTTCACGGGCGCAATCGACGATATGCACCCGCCCGTCAAGGCTGGCGGCCGCGACCTTGGTCCCATCCGGCGAGATGGCGAGGTGGTCGACCACCGCACCATGTTCGGGCAGTTCGAAGCTCTTCGGCGTGGCCCCGGTCAAGTCGACCAGCACCAGCGAATTGTCTGCGTCACCGGCGACAAGAAAGCTGCCGTCGGCGGCGATGTCGGCGGTCACGGCAGGCGCATCGAGGTCGATCTCGTCGAATCGGAAAAAGCTTTCACTGAGGTCGAATGCGAGTTCAACGGTGTCCGGTGCTGAGATGTTGGCGACATAGAGTTTGCCGTCGCGCGTCCGCACCATGAGCTTCGAGCCGTTGGCGGAGAATTTTAGACCGTTCCGGTCCGGCGGCCCAACGGGCGTGGCGGCTTGCGCAAATCTCAGCCCATCGGCACCGTGCTTTGCAGCAGTTGATGCGACCAGCACGGCCCGGTCGTCTTCGCTGCCGACGGTGGCGACGGTGCGGCCGTCGGCGCTGATGCGCAGGCCATACACGGCCTGATCAAGCAGCGTCGCTTCGACGATCGCCCGACCGGTCCTCAGATCGATGACCGCGAATGACTGTTTGCCCGAGCGGTAAGCCGCGAAATCTCCCGATTCGGCGAGGTCGGCGAGCCCGTCCCCGCTGTGGCTTTCATATTCCGCGATGAAGGAAAGCGTTCTTGTCGAGTATAACCGGATGCCGCCCCCGCTGGTCACGCCGACGATACGCTTGCCGTCGGAGGTGAATGCGATTTTGGTCTCACCGAACTTCGGTATCGAAATATCCGCCGGCCCTTCCGCGATCAGTGCCCGGCTTGCCGTGTCATAAAGGCGCAAGCGTCCGTCCGCCATGACGACGGCGAACATATCGCCCTGTGGGCTGAAGGCCTGCGGGCCGGAGATGGAGCCGCTCACGCCGAGGTCGACGGGGTTCGGGTCTTGCGCCGTGAACAGAAAGATGCGGCCGTCGGCGGTTTCGATCGCACCGCGCGTGCGGAGGCGGTCGAGGATGACGCGGGTGATCGGCTCCCCTTTGGACTCCGCGAGCGTCGTCGAAAGCACTGCGATCGCCTGTCGTGCCGGCTCGCGCATCGAGCCGCCCAGAAAAACTGCCTCCGCCACACCCGGCACTTGGAGAAGAGCGTCGCTTGCTGTGAATGGCGGAACGAGCTGCGTCGAATCGACAAGGCTGCCGTCGTCTTCGCTTGCGGCGTACGGCGAGTCGAGCTGCGTCGACTCGACAATGCTGCCGTCGTCGCCGATCTTTTCCAGAAAGTAGCCGGACGTCTCGCGGTGGATGACGACCTGACGTCCGTCTTGGCTGACCCCGACGAGGTCATAGACCTCGCTGCCGCCGGCATCCATGAACGGCGACCAGTTGGCGGCGGGAAGACCCACCTCGTACGAGCCATAGATGAAATTGTCCTCCCCCCCCGAGGTTTTCAGATCCGGTGGCCCTTCGCGAACAGCCCTGGTCCGAAAGACGACGACGCGGCCGTCCGCCCCCGCAGCCGCAATCACCGGATCGGCCTTGGTACCGCCGGCGGCGACGGCGACCACTGGTCCCCCCAGTCTGCCGACGCGTGACATCGCCAGATTCGCAGCCTGGCTGGGATCCGTCGGCGCAAGGTCGATTGCGACGACTTGCCCGTCACCCGCGCCGGCAACTGCGAACGTTCCGTCCGGGGCGGCGGCCAGCGCGCGTACGTCCCATAGGCCGCCGACCTGACCGATCTCCTTGGGTTTCCCGTCCGGTCCGATGTCGTAGCGAAGGAGGCCCGTCACAGGCGTCCGGGGTGCGACCTGTTGCTGTTGTTGCTGGTTTCCGAGCAGCGCGGTTCGTCCCACGACCAATCGTGTCGAGTTCTCGCCTCCGATCGCAAACAGCCCGTCCTCGGCCCCCAAATTCATTGCGGCACCGGCGAGAAGCACGCGCCGTAGCGAGGGTGGCGGTGCTTCCGGGTCGAACTTCCTGGTGAGATCGGCAGTGAAACTGACGTTGAGGAACGCGTCTGCCCCCGACTCCGTCCTGTCCGGCAGCGCAACGATGTCGGCGATCGGCTGCCGGGCCACCGTCGCCGCGATCGTTTGGCCGCTGCTCAAGAAATGCGAATACACCGCGCCGCTGGCCGTGCCGATGGCGAGCTGGCCGTTGGTCAGCCAAACGAGACTCGTCACCACTTCGTGTTCGGCCTCCGGCCGGGTGATCTCGCCATCCAGCACCTTCACGGCATCGCCCACCAGCCATTGGACGCCAAACCCCGCCGTCAGGGCGCACAGGAGAACCAGGCCTGTCGCCGGCGCGCGCCGCACAAGGCGAGGTGCACGGCGCAGGCCAGCATTCAGGCGTTGCCAGAGGCTGCGCATGGCAGCGGGCCACCATTCCGGGATGAGCCCGCCGCCTGGCACTCGACTTTGTTCGGATCGAGCCGGCGATGGCATTTCGGGAAGGGGAGCTTGCCCAGGAGGCGGTGACGAAAGGATCTCATCCGCATCGGCCGGCTTTTCTGATTCCGGGCTCATGCGGGCACCTCGGATTGATCGGGCCTCGTGCTGGTGATCGCGGCGTCATCATCTGCGCGCCGCGCCGTTTGCCACACATCGGGAGCACGCCCGGCAAACCAGCCGAGGTTTTTCAGCCGCCAATAGACCGCAATGGCCAGCATGCCGATCAGCATGACAGCCGCGACGGCGACAAGCGGCAGCCAGACACCTGGCGCATGCGGCGCCGTTGCGCTCGGCGGCCAGAAGCGGAGCATCACCCAGCACCAGAGCCCGACGGCCGTGACCGCGGCGAGACGCGCCAACACGATGCTGCGCGCGCGATCGAAGAAAATCGAACTGCTCGCCGGAAGATGCAGGGTCGGGACCACCTCCGGCATGTCAAGCAGCATGAAATCGGCGGCCACTTCGTCGGGCGCGATCTCCGATCCCTTCTCATCGGGGAGCCAGATGGTGAGGGCGCGCCTCTTGCTGGCTTCGCTGCGCGGCAGGCGCTGGTCCGACATCGCATTGCGCGCCGTCGCCTCAGCCGTCCGGGCGCTGAGCAGCATCGCCGCCAAAGCCTCGCCCACGGCGGTGCGCTGCTCCAAGGTCAGCGCGGAAAACAAGCTTTCGCGGAACCAGCGTGGCATGCGGCCCCGCCGGAACCATGGCAGCAGGCAGAGTTTCGCCAGGTGCTCTTCATCGTAGATCGGGCCGCGCGCGCCACGAAGCCGGTTGCCGAGAAAGACCGTTATGACGTAGCGCAGTTGCGGGTAGCCGGCACAGGCCGCCAGCCAGTAGAAGCCGTCCGCGCCAAACCACATCTCGAGGTCGGCGATCAGTTTTTCGCGGTCCGCTTCGGAGGGCGGAATGTCGGAAAGCAACCTGTAGTCGTTGTCCCGCACCAGGTCGGGGCGCGGAGGCGTCGAATGCGTCGCGCCGAGCAGGCCGGCCGCGGCCTTGAGCCAGCCCTGGATGCGCTCGACCAGTTGTTCGATGCCGCCGCCCGAGACCTGCGGCGGCGGCCGCCAGCGAGCGATCCGCCGCGTGCCGAAGCCGGCGGCGAGATCGTGGAACCCTTCCGCCGTCGCGCGGCCGATCGGGGCGGCCAGTGCGGCAGAAAGGCTCATCTCGCGTTCGCCCCATTCAGCCATCGGCACCGGTATCAGCAGCATGCGCGCCGGCCAGGCGCGCAGGCTCTCGGCGACGAATTTGTAGGGACGCTCGGTGAAGTAATCGACGAGGTCGCTGCCGTCGGTAACCAGAACGAGTCTGGCGTCCGCATGCAGTTCGCGCAACGCGCGCAGGTCGAGCGGTCCCGACTGCTTGCTGCGCGCGCTGGTCCCGACCAGCGTGCGCGGGTCTGGGCTGTACTCATAGACATTGAGGCTGAGGCCGCCGATTTCGAGCGCTTCGATGAGCCTGGCGACGCGCTCACGTTCATGGTCGTTCTCGCGGTGATGCGGCACCAGGAACAGAAATTCCGCCGCGTGGCTGCGAGTGCCGAAGACAGGTTGAGCAAAGCCACCACGTTGCAATGTCTGAGCAATGGTGCGCCCTACATCGAGCCTCCCGGACGGCATCGGCGGATGCCAGGAGATCTGGCGCACCAGCCGGCGCTCGGGCTTGGGCGCGTTGCTCGCCAGCTCACGCGAGGCGATCGGCGTCGGTGTGCCGCGCAAATTCTCCGGCGGATTGGTCAGCGCGGCGCGCATCGCGCGCCAGCCGGTGATGACCGCCCAGCCGAGCACGGGCAGCAGCGGCAGAAAGAGCAGCCAGCGCGGCCAGTCAGGCCAGCGCTCGGCGACAGGCTGCATGGCGCCTTGCAGGACCGGCTGGTTGAGCGCGGTGGCGATGTCGGCGACTAAACCTGAGACAGTACCGTGGGCTTGTACCGCGCCTGAATCCAGGCCGAATGTTCGGGCAAAGCCTTCCGCCAGGACTTGTTCTTGCGCTCCCGTATCCAGGCCAAGATCGCTAAACCTGACATCGTCGGTCAGCTTGCTGGGGTCGAGGCCGAACATCCGGGCCGCCTGCTGGCGTACGATGCTCTCCACCTCCCCGTACCGGAATGCCTGTATCCTGGCGTAGAGCTTGGCTTGCGCCCCTTCGACATCGTCGGGCGTCTCCTGTGTCGCCACGTCGATGCCCAGCTTCAGGCGGTCCCGGTCGAGCCCGACGGCCAGGTCGATCTCGGCGGCGGCGAGCGAATACTGGCCGAACGCGTAGGCACCGGCCAATGTCGGCGGGATCGGCTCATAGGCCGGCAGTGGCCAGCGCTTCAGCATCGCCTGCAGGAACAGCGCCGGCTCGGTCACGAAGTCGGATTCGCCAGCATAATATTCGGCGAGCGTGTATGGCGAGATGCTGAACCCGTATTGCTCGGCGGCGGCGATCGTCACATCGAGGAAGCGTAGCCGGGCGGAGCGCGCGGAATCCACCGGCTGTGACCCACCGGCTGGCGTGGGCGCCGCCGGTCCCGCGCGCGGGGTCACGGTCGCGCAGGCGGGCGGGCAGCGTGGTGACGGCCCGACTACAGGGTCATCCCGGCCGAAGTTCACCCAAAGCCACGGCAGCAGAGCTGCGGCGGCCAGAACGGCAACCGCGGCACCTGTTTCGCGGCGAGCAAGCACATGCCGGATGGCCTTGAACAGGTCTGCCAGGCTGAATGGGCGCGGCTGCGGTGGTGGTGTGGGGCCGGTGTCGGTGGTCTCGCCTTTTGGCGTCTTGTCCTCGCCGCCTTCGCCGACCTTTGGTTCGAAATGCCCAGGCAGCGGGTGATCCTCGACGGCGCGCTTGAGTGCCTCCGCCGACTCGCGCGTTTCGGCAAGGACCGGACTGAGGTAGCGAAGCCAGAGATCCTTCGCGCTTTCCTCACCGACGCGGCGCCAACAGGCGCCGACATTCAGGCCCGTCATGGTCATGATGGCGTCGGCCCGCTGGCGTATGGAAACATGCTGCAAGGTGGCGCCTACGCCCACCGCGACCCGCTCGCGCTCGTAGGCCAGGAAGAAAGTGCCGAGCGCGGCTTCGTCCCAGACGAAGCGATAGGGTTCTTCGTCGTGCTGCATGGCCGCCGGCGCTCTTCAACCGGCCTTTGAGGGCAGAAGCGTACTCAGGATATCGCGGTCGTTCTTCAACTTGGCCAGCGCCACCATCGCGACTTCCAGCCGGACGGCGAGTTCCGGAGGCTGCGTGCCTGGAGGGGACGCCAGCAGAAAGGCGGCGTCGACGATCTCGGAGACGCCTGCCTTCTTGTCGACCGGCTGGTTGCGGAATTTGCCGACAATGGCGAGCAGCTTCGTACGGTCGCCTTCATCGAGCACCAGCTCCTGCCCGGTCTTCGTCATGCGCCGCTGTAGATTGTTCTCGATGATCGTGTGCAGCCGGTCGTTGTCGGGAAACTGGATCTGGTGGAACACGCAGCGGCGTAGAAAGGCGTCGGGAAGCTGGCGCTCCTCGTTCGACGTGATGACGATGATCGGCCTGAGCGTCGGATCGGCCGGGAAGCCCGGCGTCTGCGGCCGTTTGAGTTCGGGGCCTGTGCCATGGCGGCTGAGTTCCGGCACGCTGAATTGCAAGGTCTCGATTTCGGAAAGCACGTCATTGGGGAAATCGCGCGACGCCTTGTCGATCTCGTCGATGATGACCACCGTCCGCTGCGGACGGCGCTGGTCCCGGGGGAGGTCGGATTTGGGGTCGTCCGGGTGCAGGTAAGCCCGTTCGCCACTAAGCATGTGGCTGACGTTCCCGTAGCCATGCGCGTCGAGGATCGCCGCGCCAAGCGCTTGGTATTCGATGTAGTCGACGGCCTCCAGCCGTTTCTCATCGGCGGTGCCGCGGAAATTCGCGTCGCGAAAACGCCGGATCGCGTCATATGTGTAAAACAGGTCGCGCGCCTCCGAGACGGAGCGCGTCGAGAAGAAATGCAGCCTCGAAATGCCGAGGCGCCGCGCGATCGCGAAGCCAAGCTCGGTCTTGCCGCCGCCCGGCTCGCCCGAGACCAGCAATGGCCTTCCAAGCCCGATCGCCACGTCGACCGCGGCTTCCAGCTCGGGGTTGAAGACGTACCCCTTTCCTTTGAAGTCTTCCGCCATGCCATTGACGGCCAGCGGTATGGTCTTGTCCTCTTTTTGATCTGAGAAAGAGTTAAACCACATGGCTGCCTTCCTCTATTTCGCGTTCTGGCAAAAAACTTTTGTGACGTCTCGGAGTTTGGTCTCAAGCGTCATGAATGGCAGTTTTTCACCGGCGAAAAGCTCATCCACACGGTCGGCCAGCTCTTCCCGGTCGATCCGGTAGGCGCGGTCGATCGCCGATATCCAAAGTCTCATCTTGCCGTCATCGATGTCCTCGAAACTGAGACATTGGCCGCAGCCCGGAGGTGGCGAATGGGTCCAGAATTCGGCCACGGATTCTCGCAGCTTCGTCCTGGAGTCACGCGCATTCGTTGAAGGCTTGGTGTCCTCGTAGATAAAGAAGACCTGGAAATTGGCCCTGCCGGCGTTGACCAGCGGCGCGCACAGTCGGCCAACTTCAGTCACGATCAATCGTTGCCGTTCGGCGTCGAATTTGTCGAATGTCTGCTCGATGACGAAGACCGTGCCCTGGTGCGGCACGATCTCGCGTTCGATTTCCCGAACGATCTTGGCGGCCGCCTCTGTCGGGGGCAACCGCGCGTCCAACGTGGCCGAAGCGTCCCGCCAGCCATTCTCGCTCCAGCCCACGTTGAGAAAGCGGGAAAGCCGGTCCTCGAACTCGGGGCGCGTCAGTCTTTCGAAGGCAAGGCTCGCTTCGCGCAGGCGTGTCATGAAAAACTCTGGGCCGTCGACCGAGCGGCAGGCAATCGCATGCACCAGGCTCTTTTGGGTATCTCGCGAATCGATGATGTTCCGTTCGGGATCGTCCCGATCAAGCAACGCCATGGCCCGCTTGTGCCGACGCCTCAGCGCATCCTGGGTGAGCGCTTCATTGCTTGTGCCCAACTTGACCCTGACCGGCGCTTCCCTGGGTGGCCGCATCTCGTTGTAGATCGATTGGTCCTCTAATAGGGAGATCTGTGCCGCGATGGCGCCGAGCGGGATCGCGCGCTGGCCGGGCGGCAAAGGTTTCTGCTCTGATCCAAGATTGCCCAGTTCTGACCCCGGATCGCCGGCATGGTGCAAGGCGACCGGCTCCAGATTGTTGCCATAGCAGATTGCGCCTGACGAACCATGCCTTGTAATCGCATCATGCGTGACGCGAAGCCAGCCGACATCGATCGAAACGATCTTTCCCAGCGTCAAATCTAACGGCTCGCTTCCAAAGCGATTGTCCGTGTAGCCGCAAGGGTGATGGAAGATGCTGATGTTTGCGTTTTTCGCAGGAAGCGTCTCAGGCGCCGGTAGGATAAGCCAGCCCCGTTTTGCGGGTCGCGTGCCGTCGGGCCAGCCTGCGGGATTGCCCGGTGGCAGGGGCTTGTCCCCGATCTTTTCGGCGAGCCGGATCACCGCATAGTCGAGGTGTCCCGGATTTGGCGCCTGGTCGATGTTGAGGTCGCGCTTTGCGTAGGGGGACCGTGTGACCAGCCATTCCGCCGCCAGCCCCACCCGGCTGCCGGTGTCTTTGCTGAAATAGTCGAAGCGGACGCGTGCGTCGGCAAGGCGCCGCGGCTCTCGCTCCAGCTTTTGCACGACGTGGAAATTTGTCAGCACGAGATCTGGGCCGATCAATGCTCCTGTGCCGTAGACGCCGGCGAAATCCTCGAGCGCACAGGTCCAACTCCTGCGTTCCGCCAGCAATTTCGCGTCGTTCGCCAAACCCGCCCCCGCTTGACTTGGCGCAAATTGCCCTGATCGGACCAATCGCGCCTAAAGGCTCCATGCCACGGAAACACGCTAGATATCTGGTAGTGAAGGAATCCAGAAAGTGAGGTGGTTCAGATGCGTATTCTTGTACAGAGCCCAAAGAGCTGATCGATGCGATGCGCCCGCCTCGACGACGGGCATCCTGTAGCCGGGCCAGGCGGCCTTCCGATCGAGCCATGCGGCCCGAGCCATCATGGCTCAGGCAGCCGGTTTCAGCCGATCGTCTGTGATGTTCTTGACCAGCGCTTTGTAACGCTCCTCCATCCCTTTCCGTTGCGCATCGCCGTCGGGAAGGTTCGAAAGCCTTTTCTTCAAGGCATCCGCCTCAAGCCGGTACTTGGAGTCGGATAGGAGCTTGAGCCCATCCAGGACCGCCTCCACCGATGCGTCGCCGCCGTCGCGCATGTTGAAGAAGCGCTTCAATACCGCTGCGCTCGCCACCGTTGGTGCGAACCCTTCAAGCTTCGGCCGCTCAGCACCATCGAGGCTGATGACCGCGTAGGGTTCGTCTCCCTGATACGGCTTTCCAGTCGCGTCAACCAGCCCACGCTTGGGGTCGAACCTGAGCCCGGTCGGATTGAAATTGGCTGACGCCAAGACTCGAAAATCGGCTGTGGGGAGCTCCCTTCCCGGTATATTGAAGTCGAGAGTCTCGTCGAAGGAGAAGGCGGGTTTGCCGTCGAACAGCGCGTCCGCCAGCCCGCCTGCGAGCTTCGTCACCGCACTCGCGGTCATAAGGTAGCCCGCCCAAGGCAGAAACAGCGGGATTCCCGCCGCAGCAAGCAGTGCGTCGCCCACCTTGTCGACAAGCTGTTCAGGAAAGTTGTCGAACGCGCATTCGATCGTGATCGTCTGAGAATCGGTGACGACCGCCGATTGGTAAGAGACAAGGGGAGTTCCGGCCTCGAAAGCAGATGAGGTAATGCTGCTGCGGGATTCGACGTTCTGTTTCAAAAAATTGATTGCCCGAGACGAGGCGGCGAAGACAGCATAGTCCTTGACGCCGGTTACGACTGCCAAATCTTTCGATCCGCCGAACAGTCCGGCGCGCGGATACTTTCCGGTGTAGATATGAGAGATCAAGATGGCGAGTGGTTTGTTGAGGCCGACCGACGTAAATAGACCGGTCTGCGTAGATTCGCCGATTGGCGTAAATCTTGGCGCGAGCGAACTATCAGTATTTACAACGTCATCAAAGCCGACTGTCCGCGCTGACGGCAATGTAATGCTTTCGCCAGACACTAATTCATCAAGCTGTACCGCTTGCTCGATGAACCGGCTCTTCGGGATTAATTCACCACCGAGCACGTGAAATTGAGTCATCACTTCCTCACGGGCACAAATTTTGGATGTCTAGAAATTTTAAGATACAAATCATCTCGAAGCGCGTTGGCCTAGCGCGGATTAAACGAGATTATCTAAGGATTTATTGTCTCGATTGGCCTTTTTTCATCTGGGAGCGTCAGTATTTTTTCCTAATCCGTAGAGTGTCCCTAACTATAGGCCTAGGGGCGATTTGGCGCAATCCTCAGAAACTAGAATTGATAGGCCCGATGATATAGGGAGCCAAGCCCGCCGACGGAAACGGCCGATCCGGATGTCGCTCAACGGGCACTGCTCCGGCATCCGCTCGGAGTGCCGGCTGTGCGGAGGTGCATCTAAGCTTCGCCTACCGGTGGTTCTGCCGGCTCGCCCTGGAGGGCGAGGTTCCGAACCATTCGACCCTTGCGAAGAACGGCAATGGCCGCTTCCGTGATGGAGCCGAAAGTCGCCAGTCCGGCAGGCGGGCGAAAGCGCCGCGGGTCAAGGCAAGGGCAGGCTCCAGAGAAAACCGGTCCGGGTCTTGGAGCCATGCACCGTCGTACTCGAAAAGGGTGGTCTCCGCGCCTCGAACGCGATTGCTCCTGACCAGTCCAACTGGGCGCGTGCGGCCGTCCAGATCGATATGCACCTCGAAGTCAGCCATCGCGGGAGTTTCCGGCCGACCGCTTGAGATGGACATGCTTGGGCAGGTCGGCGTTGGCCAGCGCCTGTCCGACGGGGTCGTTGCTGATGTCGGCGACATTGCTCAGACCGTCGAGCAGGCCGAGCGCTTGAAGGACTCCGGCATAGATGCCGATGCTGACGTTGGTGTCCCCAGCCTCGACCCTTTGCAAGGTCGAGCGGGATGTGAAGGCGCGCTCGGCCACGACCGCCATCGGCAGCCGCCGGCGTCGACGGGCATCGTGGATGTCCGCCCCGAGTTTGCGCAATGCGCGCCGCACCGCAGCAGGAGGATTGTGAGGGGTAGGCAATTGTCACCTTTGCGCTACTGATTGGCTGATTATGTAGCACGAAGATCACAATTTTCTCTGCGGAGGCGCGGGTGCCCTTCTGGCGGCGTTCCGTTAGAATCGGACTTCGACTGAACCTGCTTCGCAGACGAGAGCGTGACGAGGAGGCACGATCGGATTCGCAACCGTCCTCCTCGCTCTGCACCCCCTACAAAGGGACCGGCATCACCGTCTTTGTCCGGAGTGGTTTGGCTTCCTGTGTCGACATCACCTGCCCACCATCGATAAGTCGCGCAATCTCCGCGGAAACCTGATCGGCTGCGATGACGAGCGCCGTGTCGAGATGAACATATCGTTGGGTGACGCGGCACGGCGCATGCCCCCGGGAGGCCCGAGATCGTCAACTCGCTGAATCCGATTGCTCGTCGGTCTTGTCGTCTTCAGCCTGGACTGTCCAATTCGGTTCCGCTTCGCAAGCGCTCCATGTAGGCGCGATAGGCAAAGCTGCGGTCGCGCTTCTTTCCCGTCGTTTCCACAAGGATGTCGGCCTCCACCAGCACTTCGATCGCGCGGGTCGCGGTCGGTTTGCTCGCATCGATCAGCTTCATGGCGGAGGCGACCGTCACGATCGGATGGCGGGGGAGTTGCTCGAACAATCTCATCGCCGAGACGGAGGCCGACTCGGCACTGAGGAGCCGAGCCCGGTCCGCGCCGATGAGGTTGAACAGTTCGCGCGCCGAGACGACGGCTTCATTGGAGATCGTGGCGACCCCGTCGAGAAAGAAGTCGATCCAGCCCTCCCAATCTCCTTCCAATCGCACCAGGTTGAGCCGCCGATAATATTCTTCGCGATGGTGCTTAAAAAACAGGCTGAGATAGAGCAGCGGAGCCCTCAGGAGCCCCCAATGCTCCAGCAGCAGGGCGATCAGAAGCCGTCCGATGCGCCCGTTGCCGTCGAGGTAGGGGTGAATGGTTTCGAATTGCACATGCAGGAGGCCGGCCCGCATGAGCTTCGGCAGCGCATCATCCGCATGGATGTATTTCTCGAGTTCGCTGAGGAGCCGAGGGAGCTTGTCCGGTGGCGGCGGGACATAGACCGCATTCGCCGGTCGGCTGCCCCCAATCCAGTTCTGGCTCCGGCGGACGTCTCCGGGTTGCTTGTTGGCGCCGTGCACGCCGCGCATCAACCGCCTGTGTGCCTCGTTCAAGAGCCGCATGGACAATGGGAGGCCACGCTCGGACGCAAGCTGGCCCCGTGCGTAGGCCAGCGCGTCGAGATAGTTCGTGACTTCCTCAACGTCCGCATTGGGGGCAGGCTGCTCCTCGGCCTCGAAGGCGAGGAGGTCGACCAGCGACGCCTGCGTGCCCTCGATCTGTGATGAGATCACCGCCTCCTTGCGAACGAAGGCATAGATGAACCAGTCGAGCGAGGGCACCATCTCGCCCGCCAGGTCGAGACGGAGCAGCGCTTGCTCGGCTTCCCGGAGGCGATGCTCCAGCGTGCCGCCGATGACGAGCGCTGGACGAGCGGGGGGCAGATCAAATGGGATGAAGGCGTCGACGGTCTCCCCGCCGGCGGTCACGTTTTCGTATTGTCCCGTTGTGCGTTTCGGCATCTGTCGGCAGCTCGACTTGGGGAACGACGTCGTTCCGACGGCTACGGGCAAAGGCACGACGGCGTTCCCCGCCGGCCTAGTTGGTAACGAATTCTTTACTAACGCCGATCGATAGTCAAGGAATCGTTCCTAGTGGGCTTCGATAGGCACGTTTGCGTTCCATCGAAGAGGATGCGACTGTCGCGGTCCTTTACGTCCACATCCGCCCCTTGGCCCCGGTAAAGCCACGGGCCAGAATCGATTTCAACACGCGGCACGTCCGCCGTCATGTCGGCATCACCGTCCATCGACTGCATTCAGCCTGCTCTGCCCCAAACAGCAACAGGAGGATGCCCTGACGGTGTGTCCGCAACCCTCCCTCTTCCTCGCTCCGCATCCTTCTACAAAGGGATCTGCATCAACGTCTTTGGCCGGAGCAGCTTGGCTTCCTGTGTCGACATCACCTGCCCCCCATCGAGGAGCCGCGTGATCTCCGCGGAAACCTGATCGGCCGCGATCACGAGTGCCGTGTCGAGATGGACATACCGTTGGGAGACGCCGCGCGGCGCATGCCCCAGGAGCCCCGAGATCGTCAGTTCGCTGAAGCCCAATGAGGCGGCGATGCTGGCGAAGGTGTGCCGCAGCGTGTGCGGCGTGATGTCGGTCAGACCAGCCCGCGCGCAGACCCGATCGAGCACCCGCACGAGCCCGACGAAGTGGCCGTCGCCCCAGTCGGCCGGAAACACGAACGACGAGCCGCTGCGGCCGGCCTGTTCGACGAGACAGGCGATCGCCGCGTCACCGGCGGCCCGCAGCTGCGGCCCGGACTTGGTGTCGGGGAAGGCGACGCAATTGCCCTCCTGCTCAAGCCACGCCTTGCGCATCCCAAGCACTTCCATCCGCCGGAAGCCGGTCAGCAGCAGTGCGCGAATGGCGGCGAGGCCCGTCGGGTGCTCGCCCTCGCGCTCCATCTGCGTCATCACCTTCCCGAGATGCCGGACTTCGCCGGCGCTGAGGCGCCGCTTCAGCCTCTGGGACGCGATCACCCGGACACCGTTGGCCGGGCTCCGGTCAATCAGCCCGAGTCGACACGCGTGATTGAGCAGACTTCTGAGCGTGCTGATCGCGCGTGCCGCGGCGCCGGCGCCGCCCGATGTCCGTCCCCCGCGTGCGGCCCGCCGAGAGTGGGCGGTTTTGCCGGCCGCAATGTCGGCCTGCAGCCGTTCGATGTCGGCGAGTCGGAGATGACTCACGACCCGCGTCCCGATGAGCGGCTTGATGTGCTGCTCGATGCGACTCCGGTCCCCGGCGACGGAGGACGCCTTGATCGGTCGTCTGTTCCGGCCGAGGAGCCGGCCGGCCTCGGCCTCCGTCAGGTACCAGTCGCAGATCTCCGCCACGGTCGCGCCCTCGCGGGCGGTGCGACGCTCGGCGGACGGATCCCCGCCGTCGATCACGGTGGCGAGCTTCTTCTGCGCGCGATCGCGGGCGATCTCCACGGTGAGCACGCCGTACTGGCCGAGGACGTATCGCCGCGTGCGCCGCTCCGCATTGCGGTACTGGATCAGAAACGTCTTCGTGCCGGACGGTTTCGCCCGCACTCCGAAACCCCTTAGCTCGACGTCCCAGAGGAACACGTCGCCTCGAGCGTCATGTTGCAGTGCATCAACGATTCGCTTGGTCAATTTCGGCATCTCGGCTCACCCTTCATCCAGATTTATCGTTTCAGATCAGAGGATTGGTGAGTGGAGGGGGCCGTGCGAAGGCCGATTTGCTTCCCCACGCAGGTGCAGCATGAGCGGGGAAGCAGGGGGGAAGCAGTTGGACGGAAATCAGCGGCTTTTCTAGCGTAGCCCCGGCGGCTGGTCTGTCAACGTAAGTGGCTGATCTGTTGCGGCTTTTCGCATTCTGGCGTATAAAGACAAGGAACGGCGAAAACGGCCTGGACGCGTTGCCAAGGTTGGGGTCGAGGGTTCGAATCCCTTCGCCCGCTCCAGTTTCTCAGAACATCAGCTTCCAAATATCATGGCCGGTCCGGCCTCTGGCGCCGGACGCCACGGTGGCGCGCCTCAGGCTTTCCGCGAGCCGACGCCTCCAGCCAGGAGGCCTTGCGCTGGACCAGCCGTCACCTGTCAGCGCACGCCGCAGCCACAGGAGTCGCGGACCCGCAGTGTCGCCGGCAGGCGTATCGTCCTTGGCCTCGCCGCAGGCTCCCGCAGCCGCCGGGTCAGCAGGCGCACTGCCGCCGCGCCCAGCTCGGCACAGGGCTGCGCCACCACCGTGAGGCGCGGGCTGAAGGCCGTCGCCCAGTCGAAATCGTCGAAGCCGGCCAGGACGATGTCCTCGGGAACCCGCAACCCAGCGTCGCGCAGGGCGTGCATGGCGCCGATGGTCATCAGGTTGTTGCCGGTGACGATCGCATCGGGCCGGGGATCGAGCGCGAGCAATTGGCGCACGRCCTGCCGCGCCGGCTGCAGCGCCGAATGGCCGATGACGACCAGCGCCGGGTCGAAGCCCAGGCCCGCCTGCTTCAGCCCCGCCTTGTACCCGGCCAGCCGCTCCTGCGTGGTCGACAGGCCGGGCTGGCCGGACACCAGCGCGATGCGGCGATGGCCATGCGTCGCCAGATGTGTCACCAGCTCGATCGTCGATTTGCGGTTCTCGACGCCGACCTGATCGAAATCCGGCGCGATCAGCCGGTCGATCAGCACCGTCGGGATGGCATGGGTGCGCAGGTAGTGCAGCGCCGCGCGCTCCGGGTCCGCCGAGGCGGCCAGGATGATGCCGTCGACCCGGCGCTGGTGCAGCGCCCGGACGGTCTGCAACTCCTGCTCCGGGTCGTCATGCGTGTCCGACAGGAAGATCATCAGCCCGTGGCGCTTGGCTTCGACCTCGATCGCGCCCACCACCTCGCTGAAATAGTGGTTGGTGATGGCCGAGAGGGCGATGCCGATCGACTGGGTCGTCGCCCCGGCCAGCGACCGGGCCAGGGTGTTCGGAATGTAGGCGGTCCTGGCGATCGCATCCTCGACCGCCTGCACCGTCTCCGGGCTCACCTTCCGCGTCCCGTTCAGCACATGCGAGACGGTCGACACCGACACGCCGGCCTCGCGGGCGACATCGGCCATGGTCGAGGCGGAGGCGGTCCGGGTGGGGCTGCGGGCCATCGGGGCTTACTGCTGGTTCGGGCGGTGGTCACGGGCGCATCCGGGAGGGCCAGGCCGGCCCTCCCGGACACCAGTGTCAGAAGGCGAATTCGCCGACATTCGCCGGGGTGACGATCTCGGCCGGCCCGAGCACAACCTCGCCGCCGTCGCCGACCTTGTACTCGCCCAGCCGGCCGGCGGTGAAGGTGCTGCCCGGCTTGCCGTCGAGCTTGCACTGCGCCAGTGCCTGGGCGGCGTAGTAGGTCAGGTAGCCCAGATCCTTGACGTTCCACCAGATGTCCTGGGCGGCGCCGCTCTCGATGTACTTCCGGATCAGCGAGGCCGGGGCCAGGCCGGTCAGCTTGATCTTGCCGGTCATCCCCGCCTGCTCCAGCGCCCGCGCCGCCGCCGGCAGGCCGATGCCGGCCGGGACGATGATGCCCTTCAGGTTGGGGAAGGCCTGCGCCAGGGCCAGCGCCTGCTGCTGGTTGACCTGCTCGCTCTCCTCGCCATAGGCGATCTGGACCAGCTTCATCTTGGCGAATTTCGGATCGCCGGCCAGCCGGGCCTTCATGAAGTCGATCCAGGCGTTCTGGTTGGTCGCGGTCGGGGTCGACGACAGGATGGCGAATTCGCCCTCGTCGCCGATCAGCTGGGCCATGCTCTCCAGCATCATCTCCGCCAGGCTGTCGCCCTTGGCCTGGTTCAGGAACAGGGTGCGGGCGGCCGGCGCGACATCGGAATCGTAGGAGACGACGCGGATGCCCTGCGCCATCGCCCGCTTCAGCGCCGGGGCCACGGCGTTGGCGTCGTTGCCGGAGATCGCGATCACCTTCACCTGCTGCGACACCAGGTTGTTGATGAACTCGATCTGCGCCTCGGCCGTCGCCTGCGACGGGGCCTGCTGCACCACCTCGCCGCCGATCTCCTTCTGCGCCTCGTCCGCGCCGGTCTTGGCGACCTGGAAATAGGGGTCGGTGTCCAGCTTCGGCAGGAAGCCGACGGTGACCGGGCCGGTGGCGCAGTCCTGCGCCAGCGCGGCGGCCGGCGCCAGGCTGCCGAGCAGTGCCGCGGCCAGGGCCAGGCGGGTGATACGCGACGTCATGGGTGGTGCCTCCTCCAATGGGTTGTCGTTGGGTGGTCCCGGCGCGTCCCACCGCGCCGATCGTGGGGCCGCGCCTCAGCTCGGGCGCGGGCGAAGCCGTTCGAACAGGTGTTTCGAGGCGTTGCTCAGCAGCAGCGCGCCGATCAGCAGCAGGCCGATGATGGTGCCCTGGGCGTCGCCACCGATCCGGCTGAGGCCCAGGGCGTTGCGGATCACCGCGATCAGCACCAGCGCCCACAGGACGCCGGTCAGCTTGCCGCGGCCGCCGAAGACACTGACCCCGCCGAGCAGGGCGACGGTGATGATGTCGAGCTCGAACCCGACCGCATTGTTGGCGCGGGCATTGGCCAGGCGGGCGGTGAACACGATGCCGGCCAGCGACGAGACCAGGCCGGACAGCACGAACAGCCCCAGCCGAAGCCGCGCCACCCGGATGCCGGAATAGAGGGCGGTGGCCGGGTTGCCGCCGAGGACGTAGATCCGCCGCCCGGCCGGGGTGTGCTGCAGCACCACCGCGAAGATCGGGGCCAGCGCCAGGAACGGCACGATGGTCCAGGGGATCGGGCTGCCGAGGACGGATTCGATGCCGAAATCGGTGAAGGACTCCGGGAAGGTGTTGACCGAGGCGGAGCCGAGGATGATGTAGCCGATGCCCCGGAACATCGCCATCGTGCCCAGGGTCACCACCAGCGACGGCAGGCCGAAGCGGACGACCATGAGGCCGTTGAARCCGCCGAGCGCGGCGCCCGCCAGCAGCACCAGCGGGATGGCGGCCGCCATCGGCATCGCGGCCTGGACCAGGACGCCGAGAATGACACTGCTGAGCGCCAGGATGCTGGCGACCGACAGATCGATCTCGCGGGCGATGATCAGCAGCACCATCGGCAGCACGATCAGCGCCTTCTCCGACACGCCGGCCGCCGCCTGGGACAGGTTGAAGCGGGTTGCGAAGTTCGGCACCGCCAGCACGGCATAGAGGATGACCGCGAGGGTCAGCGCCGCCAGGAACGTCTCCCAGCTGGCGAGGCGGCGAAGCCGGTCGCGCATCAGATGGCTCCCTTCATGCCGCGGCGGGCGATGGCGGCGTCGATCGCTATCGCCGCCAGGATCACCAGGCCGTAGATGCCCTGGAGCCAGAGCGGGTCGACCCGCACCAGGGTCAGGCCATTGTTGATGACCAGCAGCAGCAGCGCCCCCAGCAGCGTGCCCAGCGCGGTGCCGGAGCCGCCGCGGATGGCGACGCCGCCGACCACCACGGCGGCGATCACCGTCAGTTCGTAGCCCATGGCGACGCGGGCATCGACGGTGGCGTAGCGCGAGGCCCACAGCGCGCCGTCCAGCCCGGCCAGCAGCCCGGCGACGGCGAAGCTGGTCAGCACGCGCCGGTGGGTCCTGATCCCGATCAGCGTCGCGCCGTCGGGGTTGGAGCCGATGGCGTAGAGCTCGCGCCCGGCCGGCAGGTGGCGCAGCGCCAGGGCGGCGATCCCCAGGATGACCGCGGCGATGACGACGACGCCAGGCACCCCCAGCAGCCTGGCGCTGGTCATGTCCAGCCAGGCCTGCGGTACCTGATCGGCGCTGATCTGCCGGCCGCCGGCGACCATGCTGTTGAGGCCGCGGAACACCGCCAGCGTGCCCAGCGTCACCACGATCGACGGCACGCCGCCGCGGGTGATCACCAGGCCGTTGACCAAGCCGCAGGCGATGCCGGTGGCGCAGGCCACGCCGAGGCCGGCGGCGATGCCGAGCTCGGGATGCGCCTGCACCACGCTGGCGGCGGCATAGGCGGACAGGCCGATCACCGACGCGATCGACAGGTCGATGTTGCGGGTGACGATGATCAGCATCTGCGCCACGGCGACGATGATCAGCAGCGCCGCATCCATCGAGATCGCAGTCAGGTTCTCCGGGCTCAGCACCCGCGGGTTGATCGCGGCGATCGGCAACAGGATGGCGGCGATCGCGGCCACCAGGCCGAGCTCCCGCCGCTTGGCGAAGCCGGCGAGGGAACGGCGGGGCGAGGGGCCGGAAGGCGTCGGGCCGGCATCGGCGACCGGCACGTCGAGACGGGGAGGCGGCGCCGCCAGCGCCCCGGTCGCGGCCTGCATCACCCGCTCCTGCGTCGCCTCGGCCGCAGCGAATTCCCCGGCGACGCGGCCCTCGCGCAGCACCACCACGCGGTGGCACATCCCCAGCAGCTCGGGCAGCTCCGACGAGATCAGGATGATCGCCATGCCCTGGCGCGCCAGCTCGGCGACCATCGCATGCACCTCGGCCTTGGTCTGGACGTCGATGCCCTGGGTCGGCTCGTCCAGGATCAGCAGCCGCGGATGCGTCGCCAGCCATTTCGACAGCACGATCTTCTGCTGGTTGCCGCCGGACAGGGTCTGCACCGGCTGATCCAGGCTGCGATAGCGCAGCTTCAGCTGCTCGACATAAGGCGTGACCAGCGCCCGCTCCTGCGCCGGGGCGATCAGGCCCAGCTTGGTTGTCTGGTCGATCACCGTCAGCGAGGCGTTGGTGAGGATATCGAAATCCATCACCAGGCTCTGGCCGATGCGGTCCTCCGAGACATAGGCGATGCCGGCGGCCATGGCGTCGCGCGGCGAGGCGAAGGCGACCGGCGCGCCGGCCAGCGTGACCGTGCCGCGGTCCGGTGCGTCGATGCCGAACAGCACGCGGGCGATCTCGGTGCGGCCGCTGCCGACCAAGCCGCCCAGGCCCAGGATCTCGCCCGGGCGCACCGTGAAGCCGATGTCCTCGAACACCCCGTCGCGACACAGCCCCTCGACCGTCAGCAGCGGCTGCCCTGCCGCCGCTGGCAGCTCCGGATACATCATGGTCAACGACCGGCCGACCATCATCTGCACGGCGCGCTCGCGCGGCAGGTCCGCCGTCCGCTCGGTGCCGACGAAGCGGCCGTCGCGCAGCACGGTGATGCGGTCGGCGATCTCGTAGATCTCGTCCATGCGGTGGCCGACGAACAGCATGGCCACGCCTTGCTGTTTCAGCCGGGCCACCACCTCGAACAGGCGGCGGACCTCGCGCTGCGACAGCGCCGCGGTCGGCTCGTCCATGATCAGCACGCGCGATCCCAGCGACAGCGCCCGGGCGATCTCGACCAGCTGCTGTTCCGAGGTGCGCAGGCGGCCGAGCACGACGTCCGGGCTGCAATCCAGCCCGATTGCATCCAGCAGCTCGCGCGTTCGGCCACGCGCTGCGGCGTGGTCGACGGCGCCCAACGCGGTGCGGGGCATGTGCCCCATGAACACGTTCTCGGCGACGCTGAGATCCGGGAACAGCCCGGGATGCTGGTGCATGACGGCGATGCCGGCATGCCGGGCATCGATCGGGGAAGCGAAGGCGGCGGGCCGGCCGTCGATCACGACATGGCCGGCATCGGGCCGATACACCCCGGCCAGCAATTTCACGCAGGTGCTTTTGCCGGCGCCGTTCTCGCCAAGAAGCGCCACCACCTCGCCGGGCCACAGGGAGAAGGAGACATCGTGCAGCGCCACGGTGCCGCCGAAGAACTTCGACGCGCCCGCCAGGCCGAAGCTCTTCCGCGCGCCGACGGGGCCGTCCGGCGGCATGGCGGTGGCGTGGTTCATCGCGCTTGGGCTCCCCGTCGCAGCTTGATTTTGGCCAAGCTTGATCTAACGAAAGCGCTTGCGCAAGCGCTTGCTTCGACGGCCCTGTGGACGATTCGTGCTCTCTATGGGCGTTCAGTGGTCACGTCGGCGGCTGGCACCTTTCGCCCGGCCACTCGGGGGCCGGGCGGGGACTGGTCGGTCTGGCAGATGTCTTGTGACGGCCGCTGGTCGAGGGGGACTCGTCTCCGGAGCCTTGTCGAACGCAGTGACGGCAGCGATCACTCGGCCTTGACCACGGCGGCGTAGCTGGTCTTCGGCTGCAGGATCAAGCCGTCGACGGTGGCGCGGTGCGCGGCCACCAGGGTCTGCTGGAACAGCAGGACATACGGCCCCTCGGCCTGGACCTCGCGCTGCAGCTGGCCGTACAGCGCGGCGCGCCTGGCTGCGTCGGGCTCGCGCAGCGCCTCGGTCACGGTCCGGTTCCAGCCGGCATCTTCCCAGCGGTTGCGCCAGGCCAGCGTCTTCGGCGCGTCGGCGTCGTCGACATCCCGGTCGAAGGCGAAGGCATCGGCATTGCTGTGCGGGTCGCGGTAGTCCGGCACCCAGGTGCCGATATAGATGTCGTGCTGCCGGGCCCGGTACTTGGTGATGGTCTGCTTGCCGTCGCCGGGGAGGATTTCAAGCTTGATCCCGGCCTTGGCGAAGCTGGCCTGCAGCGCCTGGGCGATGTCGGCGAAGGGCGCGACGTTGCGCACGTCGATGGTGACGGCGAAGCCGTCGCCGAGGCCGGCGCGGGCCAGCAGTGACTTGGCCCGGTCGATATCCAGCCGGTACGGCGCGTCGTCGACGGCGCCGAGATAGCCGGTCGGCAGGACGTTCTGGCGCGTGGTCCAGGTGCCGCTCAGCAGGCTGTCCTCGATGCCCTTGTAGTCGACCAGCCATTTCAGCGCCTCGCGCACCTCGGGCCTGGCCAGGTTCGGGTTGGATTGGTTCAGGCCGAGATACAGCAGCCCGTCGCCAGCCTCGCCCTGCAGCGCCACGCCGGGCACGTCCTTCAGCGCCAGGATCTGGTCGCGGGTCAGGTCGCGGGCGTAGTCGACATCACCCTTCTCCAGCAGCAGCCGCTGGCTCGCCGGCTCGGGCACATGCAGGATCACCAGATGCGGCGTCTTCGGTCCGGTGTGCTGCCAATGCGCGTTGCCCTCCAGCACCACCCGCTCATTCGGCACCCAGCGCTGCACCGCATAGGGCCCGCTGCCGGCGCTGTGGGCCTTCAGCCAGCCATTGCCCAGATCGCCCTGCGCCTCGTTCGCCTGCACCGTCTTGGCGTCGACCACCGAGGCCACGCCGGCGGTCAGGGTGTTGAGGAAGAAGGTCGGCGCCACCGGCCGGTCGATCCGGATCTCCAGTGTGCGGTCGTCGACCGCCCGAATCCGGTCCGCGGCGTTGTCGGCGGTGAAGCCGAACTGGGTCAGGATGAAGGCCGGCGACTTGTTCAGCCGCACCGCACGCTGCAGCGACCAGGCGGCGTCCTGCGCCGTCACCGGGTTGCCGCTGGCGAAGGCCTGGCCGGGCTTGAGCGTGAAGCGGTAGGTCAGCCCGTCATCGGCGACCGACCAGGATTCGGCCAGGTTGCCGACGATGGTCGGGTCGGTGGCGCTGCGATAGCCGACCAGCTGGTCGTACAGGTTGCCCGTCACCTCGCCGACGCCCGGCTCGAATGCCTCGGCCGGGTCCAGCGAGATGAACTGGTCGATCTGCTTGGCCACCACGATGGTGTCGCGCGGCGTGCCGGCGAAGGCGGTGCCGAGGGCGGGCAGAAGCAAGAGGGCGCCGAGCAGCGGCGCCGTGAGGCGTCTCATGGGACTCTCCTGAGCGGGTGAGATTTATCTGTTTTCTGAAGTAGAATTTATATTCTATTGACAGTAGAATGTGTATTTAATCAGATAACAACACGAATCTTCGGCCCATGATGGCCTGTCATGGCGCTGCCCGCACGTCATCCCGGGGATGATCGGCATGAGTTATCTGTTGAGCCTGCTCGACAAGAGTCCGGTCGCCGACGGCGAGGGCGCGACCGAGGCGCTGGCGCGCACCGTCGCCCTGGCCCGGCGGGCGGAGCATTGGGGCTTCCACCGCTTCTGGGTGGCCGAGCACCACGACACGCCGCGGCTGGCCAGCCCGTCGCCCGAGGTGCTGATCGCCTATCTCCTCGCCCACACCACGCGCATCCGCGTCGGGTCGGGCGGCGTCATGCTGCAGCACTACAGCCCGTACAAGGTGGCCGAGAACTTCAACCTGCTCGCGGCCCTGGCGCCGGGGCGGGTCGATCTCGGCATCGGCAAGGCGCCGGGCGGGCTGCCGCTGTCGACCCGGGCGCTGCAGGCCGCGAGCGACCCGGCGCGCAAGCCGCCCTTCGCCGAGCAGCTGGCCCAGCTGGACGCCTTTCTCGACGACACCATTGCCGATGCCGACCCGCTGGCCGGCGTCGTCGCCACGCCCAGGCCGGCGGTCAAGGCCGAGCGCTTCCTGCTCGGCGCCAGCGTCGAGAGCGCGCAGCTGGCGGCGGCCGAGGGCTGGGCCTTCGTCCATGCCGGCCACCTGAACGGCGACCCGGCGCTGCTGGAGCGCGTCTTCGCCGCCTATCGCGCCGTCGGCGGCGGCAGGGCGCCGCTGCTGGCCGTCGCCGTGATCGCGGCCGAGACCGAGGCGCGGGCCGAGCGGCTGGCCGCGGGCCTGCGCATGTTCAAGGTGCATGTCGACACYGGCCAGAGCGTCACCGTCGGCAGCGTCGCCCAGGCCGAGGAGTTCGTCCGCCAGGCCGGCGCCCGCGAATACCGGATCGAGGAGAAGGCGCCGAGCGTGATCCACGGCACGGCGGAGCGCGTGCGGACCGAGCTGGAGCGGCTGCACCGGCAGCACGGTGTGCGCGAATTCGTGATCGACACTCCGATCGCCGACGGCGAGGAGCGACTCGCTTCGGTCGAATTGCTGGCCCGGGCGCATTTCACCGCCGCCGCGGCCTGACCCTTTCCGCGTTCAAGGACATCATCCGATGAGCAAGCGTCAGATCACCTTCGGCGTCATGCTGCAGGGCCCCGGCGGCCACATGAATGCCTGGAAGCACCCCAGCGTGCCGCCCGATGCCAGCGTCAATTTCGGCTTCTATCTGGACAATGCCCGCAAGGCCGAGGCCGCCGGCATCGCCTTCGCCTTCATCGCCGACGGCCTCTACATCAACGAGAAGTCGATCCCGCATTTCCTGAACCGGTTCGAGCCGATCTCGATCCTGTCGGCGCTGGCCGCGGTGACCTCGAAGATCGGGCTGGTCGGCACGCTGTCGACCTCCTACAGCGACCCGTTCACCGTCGCCCGGCAGTTCGCCACCATCGACGCCATCAGCGGCGGACGGGCCGGCTGGAACGCGGTGACCTCGCCGCTCGAGGGCTCCGGCCGCAACTACAGCCGCGAGCATCCGGAGCACGGGCTGCGCTACGAGATCGCCCAGGAATATCTCGAAGTCGTGAAGGGCCTGTGGGACAGCTGGGACGACGACGCCTTCATCCGCGACCGCGCCACTGGCCGCTTCGTGGATTTCGGCAAGATGCGCCGGCTGGATCACAAGGGACGGTTCTTCTCGGTCGAAGGGCCGCTGAACATCGGCCGCTCGGCCCAGGGCCAGCCGGTGCTGTTCCAGGCCGGCGCCTCGGATGACGGCATCCGGCTGGCCGGGCACCATGCCGACGCCGTGTTCACCAATGGCGGGCCGATCGAGGACGCCAAGGTCTTCTACAAGCAGGTCAAGGACAGCGCGGTAGCCCATGGCCGCCGGCCCGACGACGTGAAGATCTTCCCCGGCATCGGGCCGATTGTCGGCGCCACCGCGGCGGAGGCGGAGGAGAAGTACCGCGCCATCCGCGATCTGCTGTCGATCGACGAGGCGCTGCTGTATCTCGGCCGCTTCTTCGACCATCACGATTTCAGCCAATACCCGCTGGACGGGCCGTTCCCGGACCTCGGTGACATCGGCAAGAACAGCTTCCGCGCCACCACCGACGGGATCAAGCGCACAGCGAGGGAGCGCAACCTGACCCTGCGCGAGGTGGCGCTGGAGACGGCGACCCGGCGGACCTTGATCGGCACGCCGGAGACGGTGGCCGACGAGCTGGTCCGCTGGGTGGAGGAGGGGGCATCCGACGGCTTCATTCTCGGCTTCCCGGTGCTGGGCCAGGGGCTCGATGATTTCATCCGCCACATCCTGCCCGTGCTGCAGGAGCGTGGCCATTTCGACCCGGTGCTGCACGGCACCACGCTGCGCGACCATCTCGGCCTGCCCTATCGCGAAAGCCGCCACGCGGGGGAGCCCGCGCGCGAGCCCGTCCGGGCCGCCCGCTGATGGCGGATGACGGCATCGCCGTGGGCGTCGAGGCCCATCGCGAGGCGATGGTGGCGCTGCGCCGCGACCTGCACCACCATCCCGAGCTGGCCTATCGCGAGCGGCGCACCGGCGACCTGGTGGCGGAAGCGCTCTCGTCCTGGGGCTACGAGGTCCATCGCGGCCTGGGCGGCACTGGCGTGGTCGGCACGCTGGCGCTGGGCGATGGGCCGCGCCGGGTCGGCATCCGCGCCGACATGGACGCGCTGCCGATCGCCGAGGCCACGAACCTGCCCTATGCCAGCGGCACGGCTGGGGTGATGCATGCCTGCGGCCATGACGGGCACACCGCCAGCCTGCTGACGGCGGCCCGGGTTCTGGCCGAGCGGCGCGGCTTTTCGGGCACGCTGCACCTGATCTTCCAGCCGGCGGAGGAGGGCGGCGCCGGCGCCCGCCGGATGATCCGGGACGGGCTGTTCGAGCGCTTCCCCTGCGACGCCGTCTACGGGCTGCACAACTGGCCTGGCGTGCCGCTGGGACGATTCGGCTTCATCGCCGGTCCGGCCATGGCCGCGGCCGACCGGGTGACGATCCGCGTGGTCGGCCGCGGCGGCCACGGCGCCGTGCCGCAGCAGACCGTCGATCCGGTGGTGGCCTCGGCCTCGCTGGTGATGGCGCTGCAGAGCGTGGTGTCGCGCAATGTCAGCCCGCTCGACGCCGCGGTGGTGACGGTCGGCGCCATTCATGGCGGCACGGCGGCGAATGTGATCCCGGATGCGGTCGAGCTGCAGCTGACCGTCCGCAGCTTCAGGCCGGAGGTGCGGGATCGGATCGAAGCGCGCATCACCGGCCTAGCCAAGGCCCAGGCCGAGAGCTATGGCGCCGTGGCCGAGATCGAATATCTGCGCGGCTATCCGGTGCTGGTGAACCACGCGGCGGAGACCGACTTCGCCCGCCAGGTGGCGGCGGAGCAGTTCGGCGCCGACCGGATCGAGGCCGGGTTCTCGCCGATCACCGCCAGCGAAGACTTCGCCTACATGCTGGAGGAGCGGCCGGGCAGCTATCTCTTTCTCGGCAACGGCGACAGCGCCGCTTTGCACAGCCCGCACTACAACTTCAACGACGGGATCCTGCCCGTCGCCGCCCGCTACTGGGTGGCCCTGGCGGAGCGGTATCTGGCGGCGGGATAGGCGTCTGCTCCTCATCGTCCTTGCGACCCCGGCCCTGAGCCGGGGGAAGCAATCCAGGGCCGCTCGCCGTGGCCGTGGCTCCTGGATTGCTTCGTCGGCTTCGCCTCCTCGCAATGACGACGGGGCGTGGGTCACGCCGTCCGGCGCACCGCCGGCGCCAACACGCTGATGTCCTTCTCGAAAGGCAGCTTGCCGTGGATCTCCGGGTCGACCGCGGTGTCGAACAGGGCGGTGTAGCCGGAGCGGAGATAGAGGTTCGCGGCCTCCGGCTGGCGGAAGCCGGTGGTCAGGTAGATCCGGCTGTAGCCCTGCCGCGCCGCCTGCGCCTCCAGCTCCACCAGCACCCGGCGCGCCAGGCCCTGGCGGCGCAGGTCGGCATGGGTCCAGACCCGCTTCATCTCGGCGGTGTGCTCGTCATAGCGCTTGAAGGCACCGCCGGCGATGGCGGCGCCGTCGCGCAGCAGCAGCAGGAAGGCGCCGTCCGGCGGCGCGAACACCTCCGCCGGATAGCGGTTCATCTCCTTGACCCCGTCGCCCCGACCCCAATAGTCGCCATAGCGCGTGTCGTATTCCCAGGTCAGGGCCTGGATCAGCGGCTGCGCCAGCGGGTCCAGCGGCGTGGTGTAGAGGAATCTGTCGGTCATCGCGGTGTTGCCTGTTCGGGGCGGGGAAGGGCGGCCGCGACGGTCGCGGCCGCAGGTTCTGGCTCAGACCTTCGGCAGGCCGGGCGGGTTGGTGCGCGACTGCTCGATCGCCTCGGCGGTCAGGTTCCAGCGCTCCAGCGCCGCGCGGTACGTGCCGTTGGCGATCAGCGAATTGATCGCCAGGGTCAGGGCGTCGGCCAGGCCGGCACCCTTGCGGGTGGTGATCGCGATCTCCGCCGTCAGCGGCCAGCCGCCGTTGATCACGCCGACCGGCCGGGTCTTGCCGCCGACCGCCGCGGCATAGGCCAGGCGGGAGTTCGGGTTGATCTCGACATCGGCGCGGCCGGAGGTCAGCGCCAGCTGCGACGCGCCGTTGTCGTCGAAGTACAGGAACTCCGCTGGCTTCAGCCCCGCCGCCACGTTCTGGCGGTCCCACTCGACCACGATCTTCTCCTGGTTGGTGCCGGCGCCGACGATGATCTTCAGCCCGGCGATGTCCTTCGGCTCCTTGATCGACTGGATCGGGCTGTTCAGGGGCACATAGGCGCCGAGCACGTCCTGGCGGTAGGAGGAGAAGTCGAAGCGCTGCTTGCGCTCCTCGGTCACCGTCACGTTGCTGATCACGGCGTCGAACCGGCCCGAGACCAGGCCCAGCGGCCAGTCGGCCCAGGCCACCGGCACGAACTCGACCTTCCGCCCCAGCGCTTCCGCCACCAGCGAGGCCAGGTCGGCATCGGTGCCGACCACGGTCTTGGCATCCGAGGCGTAGGTGTTCAGCGGCGGATCGCCGACGCTGACGCCGACGGTGAACACCCCGTCCTTGACGAATTTGAAATCGGGCGAGACGGCGGCGACCGCCGCATCGACCTTCTGGGTGTGGATCCGGCCGGCCTGCTCCGGGCTGAGATCGAAGGCCTTGGTCTGCGCCTGGGCACCGAGGGCGGTGAGGAGAGCGGCGGCGATGCCGATGGCCGCAGCGGCCGCGTTCCGGCGGATGGACATGGTGGGACTCCTGATTTCTGGACTGATGGACAGCGGCGGCGTGGGGAACCCGGCGGCGAGGCCGGGAAGGGGCTAGAGGACCTTGGCCAGGAACTCGGCGGTCCGGGGGTGCCTCGGCGCGGTGAAGACCTGGGATGGCGGGCCCTGCTCCAGGATCCGGCCGCCATCCATGAACACGACGCTGTCGGCGACCTCGCGGGCGAAGCCGATCTCATGGGTGACGATCACCAGCGTAGTGCCGGACCGGGCCAGAGCGCGGATCACGTCCAGCACTTCGCCGACCAGCTCGGGGTCGAGGGCGGAGGTCGGCTCGTCGAACAGCAGCACCTTGGGTTTCAGCGCCAAAGCACGGGCGATGGCGACGCGCTGCTGCTGGCCGCCGGACAGCTGGCGCGGATAGGAATGGGCCTTGTCGCTCAGCCCCACCCGGGCGAGGAGAGACAGGGCCTCCGCCGTCGCCTCCGCCTTCGACCGCCGGCGCAGTGCGACCGGCGCCTCGATCACATTCTCCAGCACCGTCAGATGCGGGAACAGGTTGAAGGTCTGGAACACCATGCCGACCTCGGCCCGGCGCTTCAGGATCTCGGCTTCCTTCAGCTCGTACAGGGTGTCGCCGCGCTCGCGGTAGCCCAGCAGCGCGCCGTCGACGGTGATGAAGCCGGCATCGACCTTTTCCAGATGGTTGATGCTGCGCAGCAGCGTCGACTTGCCGGAGCCGGAGGGGCCGAGGATCACGGTGACGTCGCCGGACGGGATGGTCAGGCTGACCTCGTCCAGCACCTTCAGCGACCCGAAGCTCTTCGACACGCCCTGGATCCGCACCTCGCCGCGGGCGCTGGACAGCGGCTGCCAGACGGCTTGGGGCACCGGCGCCGCGATGACCGGCAGGGCCGCGACAGGCTCGGCCGCGACCGGCTCGGTCTGGCGGCCGGCGCGCCAGGCCTTCAGCCGCTGGATCGGCGTCGGCGGCAGGGTGCGCAGCGCGCCGCGGGCGAAGTGCCGCTCGATGTAGAACTGGATGACCGACAGCGCGATCATGATGATCAGGTACCAGACGGTCGCGACCATCAGCAGCGGGATCACCGCCAGGTTGCGGCGGTAGATCACCTGCACCGTGTAGAACAGCTCCGGCAGCGCCAGCACGTAGACCATGGACGTGCCCTTGGCCAGGCTGATCAGCTCGTTGAAGGCGGTCGGCAGGATCGCCCGCATCGCCTGCGGCAGGACGATGCGGAAGGCCTGGCGCCGGCGCGGCAGGCCCAGCGCCGCCGCGGCCTCCAGCTGGCCCTGGTCGACCGACAGGATGCCGCCGCGGATGATCTCGGCCGAGAAGGCGGCCTGGTTCAGGCTCAGGCCCAGAAGCGCCGCGGCATAGGGGCCGAGCAGCGAGACCGTCGGATACTCGCCGAAGACGATGTCGGTGAAGGGGATGCCCAGCCGGACCGTCTCGTACAGGTAGCCCAGGTTGAACAGGATCAGCAGCAGCACGATCAGCGGGATCGAGCGCAGCAGCCAGATGTAGCCCCAGGCCAGGCCGGACAGCAGCGGCGACTTCGACACCCGCGCCAAGGCCAAGCCGGTGCCCAGCAGGAAGCCGAGGGCGGAACCGACGGCTGTCAGCAGGATGGTGCGGCCCAGCCCGTCCATCACCGGCTCGGCGAAGAACCATTCGGCGAAGACGCCCCACTCCCAGCGCTCATTGGTCAGGATCGAGTGCAGCACCGCGATCATGACGACCACTGCGGCCAGGCTGCCGGCGGTGCGGCCGGGGTGGCGGGCGCCGACCACCCGGTGGCGGGAATAGTCGCGCGCCTCGGGCTGGTCCCGGCGCCGCACAGCCTCGGGCGCGGCCTCCGCCAGGCGGGGCAGGAGGAGCGGGCGGTCCTGCAGGTCGATGTCTTGGCTGGTCATGCGGTCTCGCAATCGGCTGTCGCTGCCTGGTGCCGCCGGACCGCAAGGCGGCCCGCCGATCAGATATAACAGTTAAAACATGCATAAATTGCAGTTTCAACATACCTATTGCGCATATGTAGTTTCCTACTGTCAACTGAGTCCGTACATTGACCGGCATGATCGGTCATCGACCGCGGCCCCAGGAGGGACAGAATGTTCGGATTGGTCTCCAGACGGGCGGTCGCCGCCCTGGTCATGGCCTTGGCCGCCGGCGTCGCGCCGGCCCTTGCCCAGAGCCTCGACCTGAGCCCGGAGCAGCCGGGCCGCCTGCGGGCGCAGAAGGACGAGGCGATCGCGGCCACGCTGCCGAAGGGCTTCCGATTCGCCGAGGACGGCGTCCTGACCGTGGCGGTGGCGCCGGGCCAGCCGCCGATCGCCACCTATGCGACCGATGCGCGGACCGTCATCGGCGCCGACCCGGACCTGGCCCAGCTCGTCGCCGACCTGCTGGGCCTCAAGCTCAAGCTGGTGGCCGTGGCCTGGGCGGACTGGCCGCTGGGCCTGGCCTCGGGCAAATACGACGCCGTGATCTCCAATGTCGGCGTGACCGAGGAGCGCAAGCAGCGTTTCGACTTCTCCAGCTACCGCAAGGGCCTGCACGGCTTCTATGTGAAATCCAACAGCCCGATCGGCTCGCTCAAGGAGCCGAAGGACATCGCCGGCCTGCGGATCATCACCTCATCCGGCACCAACCAGGAGCGGATCCTGCTGGAATGGGACCGGCAGAACGTGGCCCGGGGCCTGGCCCCGGCCGAGCTGCAATACTATGACGACCAGGCCGCCTGGGGGCTGGCGATCCAGGCCGGGCGGGCCGACGCGCTGTTCAGCGTCAATGCCGCCCTGGCCTACCAGGCCCGTGACGGCAGCCTCAAGCCGGTCGGGACGGTCAGCTCCGGCTGGCCGCTGGATGCCGAGACCGGCATCACCACCCGTCGCGGCAGCGGCCTGGCCGATGCCTTCACCGCCGCGATCAACGCGCTGATCGCGGACGGCAAATACGCCGGATCGCTGGCGCGCTGGAACCTCTCCGCCGAGGCGATCGACCGGTCGCGCACGAATCCGCCCGGCCTGCCGAAGTTCTGACGAGGACCGCATTATGGCATCGATCGACCATGCCGGGTTCCTGACCCCCGGCAGCTTCCCGGAGGCCGACCCGCAGGACGGGCTGGAGAAGGCGCTGCGCCTCTTCGCCCATGGCGAGCGGCTGGGCTTCGACAGCGCCTGGATTCGCCAGCGGCATCTCGAGCCTGGGGTGTCATCGGCCGCGGTGTTCCTGGCCGCGGCCAGCCAGCGCACCCGCCGCATCCAGCTCGGCACCGCCGTGATCCAGATCGGCTATGAGAGCCCGTACCGGCTGGCCGAGGACCTCGCCACCGTCGACGTGCTGTCGGGCGGGCGGCTGAATGTCGGGCTCAGCGCCGGCGTCCCGCCGCATGCCGACCTGCTGGGGCCGCGCGTCTTCGACGGCGACTGGACCGGCTACGACCTGTCCTACGGCCGGGTCGAGCGCCTGGCCGACAACCTCCGCGGCGCCTATCTCGGCGAACCGGACCGGGTCGTGGTCAACGCCGCCGGCCGCCACCGGCCCCGGCTGCAGCCCGTCGCCGAAGGGCTGGTCGACCGGCTGTGGTATGGCGGCGGGTCGCTGCGCTCCGCCGGCTGGGCCGGGCGCGCCGGCCTCAACCTGCTGATCGGCAACGTCACCTCGGGCGAGGACACCGACGACTTCTTCACCGCCCAGCGGCGCCAGCTCGACGTCTATCGCGCGGCCTGGCGCGGGGCGCGCCCGGCCCGCGTGGCCCTGGGCCGGGTGATCGTGCCCTTCGACAGCGCCGATGACTGGACCCGGGCTCGCTATGCCGAATATGCCGCCAGCCGCCGCCAGCGCACGCTGGCGCCGCAGGGCGAGCGGCGGACCCTGTTCGCGCCGGATCTCGTCGGGACGTCGGACCAGATCCTCGAGGCCCTGGCCCGGGATCCGGTGCTGGCCGAGGTGTCGGAGTTGCGGCTGGAGCTGCCCTACGAGTTCCGGCCCTTCGAATACGAGCAGATCCTGGGCGACGCGGTGCGTCATATCCTGCCGCAGCTCGGCTGGCGTGCGGCAGCGCCGGAGCGCCGCCCCGCCCCGCAGCACGCGTCGGAGGCCTGAGGCGCGCGGCACAGATCGCCGCGGTCCGCGCCGCCTTACCAGCTGGCGTCGAGGCCGAGCAGCCGCAGCGCTTCGTGCCGCAGCGCCGCCAGATGCGGGTCGCCGCGGTGGCGGGGATAGGGACGGTCGTTGACGATCTCGGCCAGGATCCGGGCCGGGCGGTCGCTCAGCACGATCACCCGGCTGGCCAGGATCAGCGCCTCCTCCACGTCGTGTGTGACGAGAAGCGCGCTGAACCCCCGGCGCTGCCAGAGATCGAGCAGCTCGCCCTGCATGGTCAGGCGGGTGAGGGAGTCGAGCTTGCCCAGCGGCTCGTCCAGGATCAGCAGGTTGGGGTCGTTGACCAAGGCGCGGGCCAGGGCCACGCGCTGGGCCATGCCGCCGGACAGCTGGCGCGGCCAGGCGCCGCCGAAGCCGGAGAGGCCGACCAGCCGCAGCGCCTCGTCGACCCGGCCGCGCCGGCTGCGCAGCAGGCCCTGGGCCTGCGGTCCCAGCGCGACATTGTCCCAGACCGTGCGCCAGGGAAACAGCGTCGGGTCCTGGAACACCACGACGCGCGAGGGCGAGGTCGAGCGGATCTCGGTGCCATCGGCGAGGATCGCGCCGGCGGTCGGCGGCTCCAGCCCCGCCACCAGCCGCAGCAGGGTGGACTTGCCGCAGCCGGATGGGCCGAGCAGGGCGACGAACTCGCCCGGCTCGATGGTCAGGCTGATCCGGTCCAACACCGGCAGGGCGGCGCCCTCCAGCTCGAACTGATGGCTGACGTCGCGGATCTCGATCCGGGCGCCCTCCGTCCCGGCCTCGGCCTCGCGGATCGCCGCGGCTACCATCGCACCACTCCCTTCTGCCAGGCCAGCAGCCGGTCGCGCAGCCGGAACAGCAGCGTGATCAGGCCGGAGAACACCAGCGCCATCACGATCAGCGCCGCATACATGTTGGAGTAGGAGGCCCAGCCCTGGGCCCATTGCAGGTACCAGCCCAGGCCCGACTTCACGCCCATCATCTCGGCCGCGACCAGCACCGAGAAGGAGGCGCCGAGGCCCATGAACAGGCCGACGAAGACATGCGGCAGCGCCGCCGGGATGGCGACGCGCAGCACCAGGAAGCGCCCGCCGGCGCCGAGGGTGCGGGCGACGTCGTAATAGGCCCGGTCGACGCTGGCGACGCCGGACCAGGTCAGCACGGTGACCGGGAACCAGGTGGCCAGCGCGATCAGGAACACCGCCGCCGCCCAGCTGGACGGGAAGAAGAAGAAGGCCAGCGGCAGCAGCGCGGTCGACGGGATCGGGCCCAAGAGCCGCAGCACCGGATGCACCCAGTAGCCCAACGCGCGTGACCAGCCGACCGCGACGCCGGTCAGGAAGCCGGAGACGGCGCCGAGGACATAGCCGTTGGCGAGCAGCCAGAGCGAGTTGACCAGGCTGTCCCCGAGCCGCGGCCAGTCATCGGCATAGACCTCGATCAGCGCCTGCGGCGGGGCGAAGAACGGGACGGGGAGGAGGGCCAGCTTCGCCGTCACCGCCTCCCACACCGCGAACAGCACCGGCAGCGCCACCAGCCAGGGGCCGGCGGGCCGGAGCCAGGCGAAGACGGGCCCCAGCCGCCGGCCCAGCACCGCTACGGTGGCCAGGAGGACGGCGAGCAGGGCGACGCCGATCGCGAATTCCGTCGTGTAGGCCCAGTCGGCGAAGCCGACCTTGCGGTTCGGCCATTGCCAGGTCAGCGCCGCCAGCGCCAGCCAGGCCGCTGCGGCGACCAGTCCGGTGATCCAGAGGCGGTCCGGCTGGGCCGTTCGCGCCTGGGCGGCCGGCGGCGCGCCGGCCAGGCTGTGGTCAAGCAAGGACATCGGGGGCGATCACCTTGGCTTCGGTGGCGTCGGTCACGACAGCACGTCCACGGTCACCGCCTCGGCGAACAGCGCGGGGTCGGTGCTGGAGCGCAGCACGTTCACCAGCTTGAGGTCCTCGGCATAGGCCTGGATCTCGCGTCTCAGCTCCAGCCCGGCCGGGTGATGGCCATGGGTCAGGGTGTGCAGCACCGCGGCCAGGTCGGCCGCGCTGGCGGTCGACATCGAGGTGCAGATCTCGGCCGTCGCCTCCGGGTGCTGCACCACCCAGTCCGACGCCTCCAGGATGGCGCGGCTGAGTGCCGCCGCAGTCGGCCTGTCGTCCTCGATCAGGCCACCGCGGATGCCCAGCACGCAGCACACCTTCTCGCGGTATTCGCCGGACAGGTTGGTGGCGATCTCGACCAGGTCGGGCTGGGTCTTCTGCAGCAAATAGAGGTTCGGGTCGCCGTCGGCGATCGCCTGGATCTCGCCCTTCTGCACCGCCAGCCCCAGCAGGTTCGCGGGGTACTGGCGCCAGGTGATCTCGCGCTCCGGATCGATGCCGTGCTTGGTCAGGTAGATGGCGAAGAAGTTCTTGCCCGGGCTGGCCAGGTCGCTGACCCCGACGGTCTTGCCGCGCAGGCTCTCCAGCGTCGTCACCCCGGCGGCCTGGGAGCCGACGAGGCGGGAGCAGCCGCCATGCGAGCTGGCGGTCAGCTTGACGTCGAAGCCCTGCTCCAGCGCCTTCAGCCAGCGATGCACCATGCCGATGCCGGCATCGGCCTTGCCGGTGGCGATCGCCTCCAGCAGCTGGTCGGTCGAGCCGGCGAAGTTGATCAGCTCGACGTCCAGGTTGTGCTTCTGGAAGATGCCCTGGGTCACCGCCACCGGGATCGGCGACAGGCAGATCGCGGTGGCGTTCCAGGCCAGCTTGATCGGCACCGGCTGGGTCGGGGCGCCCTGCGCCCACACCTTGGTGCCGAGTGCGGCCAGCGGCGCGGCGGCCGCCGCGAGGCCGCCGGCGCGCAGCAGGTCGCGGCGGGACAGGTCGAGAAATGCCATGGGATGTCCTCCTCGTCGCGACGGCGTCATTCCGCCGCCAGGCCGGTGGCCTGGATCTCGGTCAGCCGGATCTCGCCGGCGATCGGCTGCGGCTGGCGCAGCAGGTTCAGGATCGGGCAGTTGCGCTCCACCGCCTCCCGCAGCGCCTCGATCTCGGCCGGCGCGGCAGGGGAGGCGATCGATGCGGCATAGCGGATGCCGTGCGGGTAGATCGGCACCGCCTCGAAGCCGGGGGAACCGGCGCGCGGATCGATCGTGCCGGTCACCTCCAGCTCCAGCGAGTCGAGCGGCACGCCCAGCGCCGCTGCCTGGATCAGGAAGGTGTGGGTCAGGCAACTGCCGAGCACGCCCAGCTGCAGCTCGGGCGAGCTCGGGCCCAGGTCATAGCCGGCGAAATCCGCCTCGCTGTCGCTGATCACCTGGAAGTCGCGGATGCGGATGCGGCGGATGCCGCTGCGCCCCTCGGCCCGCACCCGGGCCGTCAGCGTCTTCGGGCCGGACTCGCCGGCGGCGACATGGGCCTTGCGGGCAGCGATCGCCTCGCGCTTCTGGCCGAGATATTCGTTGAGCGTGGTCATCTTCTGGTCCTTACGGCAAGGGCCCTCCCGGCGGCGTCAGGGCGGGGCGTCAGCGTCTCGGGGGTATGCGCAAATTATTTTGTATAATTGTATTTCAACTCATTATTGTTTGGTAAATATGATTCAGACAACATGAATCTTCCGATTTTAAGGTCTGTCGGGGTTGTCGACAGATTCGGTTAACCGTTAAAAATTTGTAATTTTTTACGAAAAAGACACCGTGTACGGTTAATTATGCCGGACGAGTGAGGTGGCGGAACGCCCAGCTGTTCGGGGTTTCCGCGCGCTTAAAGTACGTCACGAAACTGATAATCAAGTCGATCGTGCATTCGTGGAAGGGGTAATCGTGTCGATCAACACTCATCTGGGTCGCGTGCTGGCCCTGGCGGTCGTGGCACTGGCCGCAAGCCCTTCCCTGGCCGCTGACGAGACGCCGATCACCGGCGGCACGCTGATCTATCTGGAGCAGCAGTCCCACACCAACCTGTATCCGCCGGCCGGCGGCTTCTATCCGAATGGCGGGATCCTGAACCAGATCACCGACAAGCTGACCTGGCAGGATCCCAAGACCCTCGAGATCAAGCCCTGGATCGCCGAATCCTGGACCGTCAACGCCGACGCCACCGAATACACCTTCAAGCTTCGCAAGGGCGTCACCTTCTCCGACGGCACGCCGCTCGACGCCGCGGCGGTGGCGAAGAACTACGACACCTATGGCCGCGGCAATCCGGCGCTGAAGCTGCCGGTGTCCGAGGTCATCAACAACTACGACCGCAGCGAGGTGGTCGACGCCCAGTCGGTGCGCTTCTTCTTCAAGAAGCCGTCGCCCGGCTTCCTGCAAGGCACCTCGGTGATCGGCTCCGGCCTGGTCTCGCTCGCCACCCTGGCGCGGCCGTTCGACGAGCTGGGCGACGCCACCAAGATCATCGGCTCCGGCCCCTTCACGGTCGAGAGCGAGACGCTGGGCAAGGAGCTGGTGCTGAAGGCACGCGCCGACTATGCCTGGGGTCCGGCGCCGCTGGCGCATCAGGGCCGCGCCTATCTCGACGGCATCCACTACATCGTGACGCCGGAGGACAGCGTCCGCATCGGCGCGCTGCTGGCCGGCCAGGCCGATTTCATCCGCCAGGTCCAGGCCTATGACGAGCCGCAGGTGAAGGACCAGGGTTACACCGTCTACGCCGCGCCGACCCGCGGCGTGAACAACAGCGTCGTGTTCCGGCCGGACAACCCGCTGGTGGCCGATATCCGGGTGCGGCAGGCGCTGCTGCACGCGACCGACGCCGACGAGATCGTCGGCACGCTGTTCTCCGACAACTACCCGAAGGCGACCTCGGTCATCGCCTCGACCGCGCTGGGCTATGTCGACCTGTCGGCCAGGCTGGCCCATGACGAGGCGGCGGCGAAGCGGCTGCTCGACGAGGCCGGCTGGGCCCTGGGTTCCGACGGGCTGCGCCACAAGGACGGCAAGGCGCTGGAGCTGACCGCTTATGAATCCCTGCCGCAGCCGCAGAACAAGGAGACGCTGCAGCTGGTCGCCCAGCAATGGGCCCGGGTGGGGGTCAAGCTGAACGTGCTGGCTGGGGATTCCGGCAGCGCCACGGTCGACAACCTCGACCCGGAGAAGACGCCGGTGTCGCCGGCCATGGTCGGCCGCGCCGACCCGGACGTGATCAAGAGCCAGTTCTACCCGTCGAACCGCGACGTGCTGCGCCAGAAGGGCGGCGCCAGCAGCAAGGTGAAAAGCTTCGTCGACGACAAGCTCAACGGCCTTCTGGTGGGCCTGTCGTCCGAGCCGGACGCCGCCAAGCGGCTGCAGATCGTCGCCGAGGTCCAGGCCTATATCCTCGACCAGGCCTATGCGATCCCGATCTTCGAGGAGCCGCAGGCCTATGCCGGCGCGCCCTATGTCCAGGGCATCGCCTTCGAGGCGGTCGGCCGGCCGTCCTTCTACAACACCTGGCTGGCCGAGCACTGAAGGCTTCCAGAGATGCGAACTGATGCCGTCGTAGCGCTCTCTCTCTTGTCCCACTCGGTTGGGACTGCGAGGCATCGCCCATGACCCGCTATCTCCTCGGCCGGATCGGGCAGGCGGTGGTGGTGCTGTGGGCCACCTTCACCGCCGCCTTCATCCTGCTGCAGGCCCTGCCGGGCGACGCCATCCTGATCAAGTTCCAGAACCCGGAGCTGGGGCTGAGCCCGGATCAGATCGCGGAGATCCGCCAGTCCTACGGCGCCGACAGCCCACTCTGGTCGCAATATCTGCACACGCTGGGCAACACCCTGACCGGCGATTTCGGCACCTCGGTCCAGGCCGGCGTGCCGGTCGGGCAGGCGCTGCTGGCCAACCTGCCGCCGACCCTCTGGCTGGCCGGCTTCGGCTTCACGCTGGCGCTGCTGCTGGCGGTGGCGATCGCCGCCCTGTCCGGCCTCGCCGCCTTCGCCTGGCTGCGCTCCGCGGTGCAGTCGCTGCCGTCGCTGTTCGTCTCGGTGCCGACCTTCTGGCTCGGCATCATGCTGATCCAGGTCTTCTCCTTCCGGCTGAAGCTGATCCCGGTGATCAACCCCGGCCCCTGGGAAGGGCTGGTCCTGCCGGTGCTGACCCTGGCGGTGCCGATCTCGGCGCCGCTGGCGCAGATCCTGGTGCGCAGCATCGACGAGATCTCGACCCATCCCTTCGTCGCCGTCGCCCGGGCCAAGGGCGCCTCGCGCGCCGGGGTGCTGTGGCGGCACGTGGCCCGCAACGCGCTGCTGCCGACCCTGACCATCGCCGGCGTGCTGTTCGGCGAGATCCTGGCCGGCGCCGTCATCACCGAGACCGTGTTCGGGCTGAACGGCCTGGGCACGCTGACCGAGCGGGCGGTGCGCAACCAGGACACGGCGGTGATCCAGGCCGTCGTCGTGCTCTCCGCCGCCGGCTTCGTGCTGGTCAACCTCGTCGTCGACCTGCTGGCCCCGGTGCTGGACCCGCGCCTGAGACTCCGGGGAGCCGCCGCATGACCTCGCTGCAGACCACCGATCGGGCCGTGCCGGCCCGGCCGCCCCGCCGCCCGGCCTTCGCCCGGGTGCAGCCCAGCCTGCTCTTGTCCTGGGCGGTGATCGCCATCGTCACCGCCTGGGCCGTCGCCCCCGGCCTGTTCACCGGCTACAACCCGGTCGCCGGGGTGCCGCGCGAGAAGCTGCGGGCGCCCGGCGCCGAGCACATCCTCGGCACCGACGCGCTCGGCCGCGACCTGTTCGCCCGCATCGTCCATGGCGCGGTGAACTCGCTGTCCGGCGCCTTCGTCGCGGTCGCCGTCGGCCTGCTGGTCGGCACCGCCATCGGCCTGATCGCCGGATCGACCGGCCGGCGGACCGACACCCTGCTGATGCGCATCGTCGACGTGCTGCTGTCGGTGCCGTCGCTGCTGCTGTCGCTGGCCATCATCATCCTGCTCGGCTTCGGCACGGTGAATGCCGCGATCGCCGTCGGCGTCACCTCGATCGGCCGTTTCGCCCGGCTGTCCCGCTCCGAGGTGATCCTGGTGCGCCGCTCGGACTATGTCGAAGCGGCCTTCGGCAGCGGCGGCCGCTTCGGCGCCGTGCTGTGGCGGCACATCCTGCCGAACTCCGTGACCTCGGTGATCGCCCTGGCCGCAGTGCAGTTCGGCACCGCGATCCTGCAGATCTCGACCCTCGGCTTCCTCGGCTACGGCGCGCCGCCGCCGACGCCGGAATGGGGGCTGCTGATCGCCGAGGGCCGCAACTACATCGCGACGTCGTGGTGGCTGACCACCGTGCCCGGCCTGGTCGTGGTGCTGGTGGTGCTGGCCGCCAACCGCATCGGCCGGTCGATCGGGCGGAGGACGATATGACCGTGCCGGTGCTGGAGGTCGAGAGCCTCAGCGTCTCCTATACGGGCGACCGGAACGGCGCGCAGCGCGTGGTCGACGGCGTCTCCTTCCGCATCCAGCCGGGCGAGGTGGTGGCGCTGGTCGGCGAATCCGGCTCCGGCAAGACCACCACGGCCCAGGCGGTGATCGGCCTGCTGGCCGAGAACGGCCGGGTCGATGGCGGCGCCATCCGCCTCGCCGGCACCGACATCTCCGGCTGGTCGCAGAAGCGGCTCGATGTCATCCGCGGCGCCCGCATCAGCCTGATCCCGCAGGACCCCGGCAGCTCGCTGAACCCGGTCAAGACCATCGGCGCCCAGGTCGAGGAGATCCTGGCCATCCACCGCCGCGGCGACCGGGCGGCGAACCGGGCGCGGGTGGTCGAGCTGCTGGCCCGGGTCGGCCTGTCGCGGCCGGAGCTGCGGGCGCAGCAGTACCCGCACGAGCTGTCGGGCGGCATGAAGCAGCGCGTGCTGATCGCCATCGCCATCGCGCTGCAGCCGGCGCTGATCATCGCCGACGAGCCGACCAGCGCGCTCGACGTCACGGTGCAGCGTCGGATCCTCGACCTGATCGACGAGCTGCGGCGGGAGTTCGGCACCGCCGTGCTGCTGGTGACCCACGACCTCGGCATCGCCGCCGACCGGGCCGACCGGCTGATCGTGCTGCAGGGCGGCCGGATCCAGGAGCAGGGGCCGGCCGCCGAGGTCCTGGCTGCGCCGCGCAGCGCCTATACCCGCCAGTTGCTGGCCGACGCGCCGTCTTTGGCCAAGGCCGAGCGCCGTGCCCCGCGGCCGGTGGGGGAGGGCGATGACGCGATCGTGGTCGACGGGCTGGTGCAGGATTTCGACCTGCCGGGACGCGGCGGCAGCTTCCGCGCGGTCGACGGCCTGTCCTTCGCCGTGCGGCGCGGCACCACCCATGCCCTGGTCGGCGAATCCGGCTCGGGCAAGACCACCACCGTCCGTGCCGTGGTCGGGTTCCAGACTCCAACCGCCGGCCGCATCCGGATCGGCGGCGCCGACCCGGCGGCGCTGAAGGGCGAGGCGCTGCGCCAGTTCCGCCGCACCATCCAACTGGTCTACCAGAACCCGTTCGGCTCGCTCGACCCGCGGCAGAGCATCTTCGAGATCATCGAGGAGCCGCTGCTGAACTTCGAGCGCCTGCCGAAGCCCGACCGCGCCCGCAAGGTGCGCGACATGCTCGACCGGGTCGGCCTGCCGCAGGCGGTGCTGGGCCGGCGGCCGCGGGCCCTGTCGGGCGGCCAGCGCCAGCGCGTCGCCATCGCCCGCGCGTTGGTGCTGGACCCGCAGGTGCTGGTGCTGGACGAGGCGGTGTCGGCGCTCGACGTCACCGTCCAGGCCCAGATCCTGGGCCTGCTCGACACGCTGCAGCGCGACCTCGGCCTGACCTACCTGTTCGTGTCGCACGATCTCGCCGTGGTCCGGCAGATCGCCGACACCGTCTCGGTGCTGCACAATGGCCGGCAGCTCGATGCCGGGCCGGTCGAGGCGGTGTTCCGCAACCCGCGCAGCGACTACACGCGCGAGCTGATCGACGCCATCCCCGGGCGCCGGCTCGCCGTCTCCGCATGAAAGGCGTTCTCCCGTGACCATCCAGCGGCTCGGCTTCTTCACCCGGCTTCTCGACGAGGCAAGCGCGCAGGAGCGATACCGCCTGGCGACGGAGCAGATCACGACGGCGGAGCGGCACGGCTTCGACAGCGCCTGGGTCGCCCAGCATCATTTCCATGAGCCCGAGGGCGGGTTGCCGGCGCCGCTGGTGTTCCTGGCCCAGGTCGCGGCCCGCACCTCGCGCATCCGCCTCGGCACCGGCATCATCACCCTGCCGCTGGAGCACCCGGTGCGGGTGGCGGAGGATGCGGCGGTGCTCGACCTGCTGTCCGACGGCCGGCTCGAGCTCGGGCTCGGCACCGGCGGCACGCCTTCGGCCTTCGCCGCCTTCGGCCTCGACAGCGCCGAGCGGTCGGCGATCTTCGCCCGGCACCTGCAGGTGCTGCTCGACGCCTGGGGCGGGAAGCCGCTCGACGGCGGCGACACAAGGCTGTATCCGGCGGCGCCGCAGCTGCTGGACCGGATCTGGCAGGCCACCTTCTCGGTCGCCGGCGGCGCCCGGGCCGGCGCGGCCGGTGACGGGCTGATGCTGTCGCGCACCCAGCCGCGCCCGGCCGACACGCCCGACGCCACCCTGGCCGAAATCCAGGACCCGATCGTCGACGCCTATCTGGCAGCACTGCCGGTAGAGAAGGTACCGCGCATCCTGGCCTCGCGCAGCGTCTTCGTCGCCGCCGACCGCGAGACGGCGCGGCGCTTCGCCGAGCCCGGCCTGCGCCGCCAGGCCGACCGCTTCGCCGCCGCCGGCCGTGGCGCCCCGGGCGACACGCTGGACCAGCTGATTGCCGCCTTCGACGTCCATCTCGGCACGCCGGACGAGGTGATCGCCTCGCTGCGCACCGACGCCACGCTGCGCCGCGCCACCGACCTGGTGGTCCAGGTGCATTCGGTCGACCCGCCGCACCCCTTCATCCTGCGCTCGATCGAGCTGGTGGCGCAGGAGGTCGCGCCCGCCTTCGGCTGGGCCCGCCGGGATATCCGCCTCGCTGCCGCGGCCCGCTGACGGCGCAAGATCATTCGTGAGAAGGACCAGACGATGAGTGAACCGACGGCCGACGTCATCGACCTGCTGGCCGGGGTCGAGCGCGGCTCCGCCCTCGATCGGATCCGGGCCCAGCGCCCCGCCGCCCGGGAGAATGCGCAGAAGAGCTGGGCGGCGCTGTTCGAGCCCGAGGAGCCGGGGACCGTCTCGGCGCTGGAGCGCTACGCCGTCGCCGCCTTCGTCGCGGCGCTGCACCGTGAGCCTGAAACCGCCGGCTTCTATGCCGAGGCCCTGGCCGGGCGCGATTCCGGCCTGGCCGCCGCCATAGCGGTCGAGGCGGAACGGGCAGGGGCGGAAGGTCCCTATGGCCGCTACCCGGAAGGGCCGCTGAGCGCCGAGGACAAGCGCGGCCCGGTCTACCACGTCTCGGGCGAAAACCGCCCGGTGCTCGGCCCGCGCCTCGCGGCAGCGCTGGAACACACGCACCTCCTGGTGTTCCGGCCGCGCGATGCCAGCGCCGCGGCGCTGCAGGCGCTGCTCGATGCCGGCTGGTCGACCACCGACATCGTCACCCTGTCGCAGCTGGTCGCCTTCCTGTCCTTCCAGATCCGCGTCGTCGCCGGGCTGCGCGCCCTGGCTGCCGCCTGAGGCCCGCCATGACCGAGACCGTGCTGACCCATCCCGACAACCGCGAGCCGACCGTCTTCACCCAGGATGAGCTCAACTGGCTGCCCTGGCTGGAGCCGTATCCCATCGACCAGCTGACCGAGTGGCACCTCGCCGGGCTGGTCGACGCGGCCCGCGCCAAATCCGACTATTTCCGGCTGCTGGTGCGCGACCCGGACGTGCTGCAGGCGCGGACCAGGACCGACAAGGACATCTTCTACAACCCCGAGGGCGGCCTGCCGCGGGCGGAGCGCGAGCTCGCGGCTACCACGACCTCACGCCTCAACGGCTGCATCTACTGCGCCTCGGTCCATTCCCGCTTCGCCACCGTGCATTCCAAGCGCGGCGACGACGTGCAGCGCCTGCTGGACGAGGGCGTCGGCGCCGATCTCGGCGAGCGCTGGAACGCCATCGTCGCCGCCTCGGTGGCGCTGACCGAGACTCCCGGCAGCTTCGGGCCGGAGCATGTCCGGCGGCTGCGCGCTGCCGGGCTGGACGATGCGGCGGTCGCCGACGTGATCCAGGGCGCCGCCTTCTTCAACTGGGCCAACCGCCTGATGCTGTCGCTGGGCGAGCCGCAGGCGAAGGCCTGACCGCGACCAGGCGACCGGACGAAGATCCAGATGCTACCCCTATTGTCATTGCCGGGCTTGACCCGGCAATCCAGGGGCCACCCCGAGCGGCCTCGACATTCTCTGGATGCCCGGATCAAGCCCGGGCATGACAATGGGGGTAGGACTGATCCCTTCCTTCAATCGCGCCGGCTGACATTTCGAAACAGGAGACGACCATGAGCCTGTCGCTCGACCATGTGGTGATCGCCGTCCGCGACCTGACGGGGGCGGTCGCCGATTACCGGGCGCTCGGCTTCACCGTGCTGCCGGGCGGCGAGCACACCCACGGCGCCAGCCACAACGCGCTGATCGTCTTCGCCGACGGCGCCTATATCGAGCTGATCGCCTTCCGCCGTCCGAACCCGGAGTTCCGCTGGTGGCGGGTGCTCAGCGAGGCCGGCGACGGGCTGGTCGACTTTGCCCTGCTGCCCGGCGACATCGCGGCCGATGTGGCGGCGGCCAAGGCGCGCGGCCTCGAACTCGAGGGGCCGACCGACGGTGGCCGGGTGCGGCCGGACGGCGAGCGGCTGGAATGGCGCACGGCGCGGGCGGCGACCTCGGACCTGCCCTTCCTGTGCGGCGACGTCACGCCGCGGCACCTGCGGGTGCAGGAGGGCAATGTCCGCCGCCACGCCAATGGTGTGCTCGGTGTCGCCGGGATCGAGGTGGCGGTGGAGAACACCGAGGTCAGCGCCTGGCGCTATGCCGCGCTGCTCGGCATCCCGGCCGCGCGCGGCGTGCCGATCGACCTGGGCAACGGCCAGTCCGTCAGCCTGCTCGGTCCTGACCGTGCCGCGGCGGCGCTGGCGGCGCGCGGCGAGGGGCCGGTGTCGCTGACGCTGCGCGTCGCCCCAGGCAGCGCGACAGGCGATCTCGACCCAATGCGCACACAGGGAGTCCGCATCACCCGGGTCGAGGATTGAGTCCCGTCGTGGAATACGGCGCGTGTCGCCGACGCGATGGGAGTCCCGCGGCCGGAGGCGGCTCAGGCGGAGGGAAACAGTCTCGTCTGCTCGGCATCCCAGGCCACATGCACGGCATCGCCGAAGCCGAACTCCGCGTCGTCCGGGCGGGACAATGGGCTGCGCACCGCCAGCTCCTGATGCCACTGCGTCCGCACCGTGTAGTGCATGGTGTCGCCGAGGAAGGTCCGGTCGACCACCACGCCCGGCAGCCCGGCCCGGCCTGAAGCGTTGGCCGCCCGTTCCAGCCGCATCCGCTCCGGCCGCACCATCAGCATCGCCTCTCCTCCGCCACCCTCCAGCCCCTGCAGCGGAACGCCCTCGATCCGCGAGCCGTCCGGGCAGATGATCGAAGCCAAGCCGTCGCCGCTGGCCGCGATCCGGCCCGGCAGGAAGTTGGAGTTGCCGATGAAGCCGGCGGCGAAGCGCGTGCGCGAGGCATCGTAGAGGTCACGGCCGCTGCCGACCTGCTCGATCCGGCCATGGTTGAACAGGGCGATCCGGTCGGACAGGCGCAGCGCCTCCTCCTGGTCGTGGGTGACGTAGAGGATGGTCACCCCGGTCTCGCGGTGGATGCGGCGGATCTCGACCTGGAGCTCCTCGCGCAGGGTCTTGTCCAGCGCCGACAGCGGCTCGTCCATCAGCAGCAGCGGCGGGTCATAGGCCAGCGCCCGTGCCAGGGCGACGCGCTGCTGCTGGCCGCCGGACAGCTTGGCCGGCAGCCGGTCGCGATACGGCTCCAGCCGCACCAGCTCCAGCATCGCCTTGACCTTGGCCTGCACCTCCGCCTCCGGCCGGCGGCGGACGCGCAGCGGGAAGGCCACGTTCTCCGCCACCGTCAGGTGCGGGAACAGCGTGTAGCGCTGGAACACCATGCCGATGTTGCGGCGATGCGACGGCACCGCCAGCAGCGAGCGGCCGTCGAGCAGGACGTCGCCGGCGCTCGGCTCCAGCAGGCCGGCGATGATGTAGAGCGTGGTGCTCTTGCCCGAGCCGGAGGGGCCGAGGAAGGTGACGAACTCGCCGCGGGCGATGTCCAGCGAGACCGCCTCGACCGCCACCGCCTCGCCATAGGCCTTGCGGATGCCACGGATGCTGAGGAACGGCGGGGTCATGGCTCTCTGCTCCTGCGAAACAGCGCCGCCAGCAGCATCAGCGCGGCGGTGAAGGCGACCAGCAGCGCCGAGGCGGCGGCGATCACCGGCGACAGGTCCTGGCGCAACGCGCCCCAGACCCGCACCGGCAGGGTCTGCAGGTCCGGACTGGCCATGAAGATCGCCAGCACCACCTCGTCCCAGGAGGCGAGGAAGGAGAAGATCGCCGCCGCGAACAGGCCGAGGCGGATGCCCGGCAGGGTGACGCGCAGCCGCGCCTCCCACGGGCTGGCGCCGCACAGCACCGCCGCGTCCTCGATCGCCTTGTCGAAACGCTCCAGCGCGTTGGTGATCGACAGGATCGCAAAGGGCAGGGCGATGACCAGATGGGCGATGACGAAGCCGATCAACGTGCCGTTCAGATGCAGCCGCAGGAACAGGGCGTAGAGTGCGACCGCCAGCACCACCACCGGCAGCACCATCGGCGTCAGGAACAGGGCGCGCAGCAGCTCGCGGCCGCGGAACCGGCCGCGCACCAGCCCGAAGGCGGCCAGCAGCCCCAGCAGCACCGACAGCACCGTGACGATCGATGCGACCTTGAGGCTGGCCAGCACGGCGTCGAGCCAGGCTGGGTCTGCGAACAGGTCCCGGTACCAGCGCAGCGTCCAGCCGGGCGGCGGGAACTGCAGCCATTGCGATGATCCGAAGGACAGGGCCACGATCAGCAGGATCGGCAGCAGCAGGAACAGCGCCACCGCCAGGCTGATGCCGCCGAGCAGCCAGCGCAGGGCGCCGAGGCGGTCGTAGTCGAGCAGCATATGGCGCCTCCTACCCGGCGGTCCGGCCGAAGCCGAACCAGCGGATCTGCACGGCGTAAAGGGCGAGGGTGACGACCAGCAGCACCAGCGCCGCGGCCCCGGCCAGGCCCCAGTTCAGCAGCGATTGGACCAGCTGGGCGATCAGCTCCGCCAGCATCATGTTCGAGGTGCCGCCCAGCAGCGACGGCGTCACGAAATAGCCCAGCGACATGACGAAGACCATCAGCGCGCCGGCGGCGATGCCGGGCGCGACCAGCGGCAGGAACACCCGCCGCAGCGACTGGCCGCGGCTGGCGCCGCACAGCGCCGCCGCCTGGAAGATCGCCGGGTCGATGGTGCGGATCGCGGCGTGCAGCGGCAGGATCATGAAGGGCAGCATGATGTAGGTCATGCCGATGGTGACCCCGGCCAGGTTGTTGGTCAGCGCCAGCGGCTCGGAGATGATGCCCAGATTGATCAGCGCCCGGTTGATCAGCCCGGTGCGTTGCAGCAGCACCATCCAGGCATAGGTGCGGGCCAAGAGGTTGGTCCACATCGACAGCACGACGATGCCAAACAGCAGCGCCGACCAGCGCCGCGGCGCCACCGCCAGGAACCAGGCGACCGGGAAGCCCAGCGCCAGGGTGACGGCGGTGACCAGGCCGGCGACGGTGAAGGTGTTCAGGAACACCTTCAGATAGGTGGTCGACCCGAAGAACTCGGCGTAGTTGCCGAGGCCCGGCTGCGGCTCCAGCACGCTGCGCAGCAGCAGGGCCAGCACCGGCAGCACGAAGAACAGCAGCAGCAGCCCGAGCCCCGGCAGCACCAGGCCGAACCCGGCCATGGGGCGCCGGGTTCGGGGCGGGATCGGGATCGTGGTGTCGGATCGGGCCATGACCATCGCCCTGCCTCCCCGGCTCATGGGCGGCGCGGCGACCCCGCCGCGCCGCGGTCGGTCACTGCGTCTGCCAGGCGTACCAGCGCTTGGCGATGACATCGCGGTTGGCCGCCCAATACGCCATGTCCAGGTTGATCTGGCCGGCGGCGTGCTGGTCCGGCAGGGTCGCGGCGGTCGCCGCGTCCATCAGGTCCTTGGACTTCAGGTTGACCGGCGCATAGGCGGTCGCCGCCGCCAGGTCCGCCTGGCCCTTGGCGCTGGTGGCCTGCGCCAGGAACTTCATCGCCGCATCCTTGTTCGGCGCGCCCTTCGGCACCACCAGCATGTCGGCGGCGGTCAGGTTCTGCTCCCAGGACACGCCGACCTTGGTGCCGGACTGCTCCAGCGCGTGCAGCCGGCCGTTCCAGAACATGCCGAGCGGCGCCTCGCCCGAGGCCAGCAGCTGCTGCGACTGGGCGCCGCCGCCCCACCAGACGATGTCGCCCTTGATGCTGTCGAGCTTGCGGAAGGCGCGGTCGAGGTCGAGCGGGTACAGCTTGTCCGGCGCCACTCCATCGGCCAGCAGCGCGATCTCCAGCACGCCCGGCGCCGACCATTTGTAGAAGGTGCGCTTGCCGGGGAAGGCCGTGGTGTCGAACAGGTCGGCCCAGCGCTTCGGCGCCTTGTCCCCGAGCACGTCCGGGTTATAGCCCAGCACGAAGGAGTAATAGAAGCTGCCGACGGCGTGGTCGGTGACGAAGCGCGGGTCGATCTCGTCGCGCTTGACCACCGAGAAGTCGAGCGGCTCGACCAGCCCGTCCTGGGCCGCCTTGACCGCGAAGTCGTATTCGACGTCGACCACGTCCCAGGCGACGTTGCCGCTCTCCACCATGGCCTTGAACTTGCCGTAGTCGGTCGGCCCGTCCTGCTGCACCTTGATGCCGGTGGCGGCGGTGAAGGGCTCGGCCCAGGCCGCCTTCTGGGCGTCCTGCGTGGTGCCGCCCCAGCTCGTGAACACCATGCTCTGCGCCTGCGCCCCGGCCGCTGCCAGGCCGATGCTCAGGCTGGCGGCACCGGCCGCCAGGATCAACTTCAGCGTCTTCATTCATGCCTCCCGTTATTGGTTCGCAACGCGTCGCACTCTTGGCCGCTTCCGGCTCATCGCGGCGGCGAGAACGGCGCCGCCTTCAGGATCTTGCTGTCCATGGTCTCTATCAGGGCCTGGATCTTCGGCAGGAACTCCTGCCACCGGGCATCCGTCGCCAGCGCCGCGCGGCGCCGCTCGCGGTCGGCGAGATCGTCGAAGGCCCAGAGATGGACGATCTCGTTCAGCGGCCCGATCTCGGTGGCGAAATAGCCGACCAGCGTGCCGAGATGCGGGCGCTGGATGGTAATGCCCTCGTCCTCGACCAGCCGCAGGTAGTGCGGCACGGTGCCGGTCTTCAGCCGATAGGTGCGCAGCTCGTAGATCATCGTTCGGGCCCTCAGCGCATCACGAACGGGTCGGGGATCGGGTCGTCCGAGGTCCGGATCCAGACCGACTTGGTGCGCGTGTAGTCGCGCACCGACTCCTGCCCGCCCTCGCGGCCCAGCCCGCTCAGGCCGTAGCCGCCGAACGGCGCCATCGGCGAGATCGCGCGGTAGGTGTTGACCCAGACCACGCCGGCGCGGATGCGCCGGACCAGCCGGTGGGCGCGGGCCAGGTCGCGGGTGAAGATGCCGGCGGCCAGGCCGAACTCGGTGTCGTTGGCGGCCGCGACCGCCTGCTCCTCGCCGTCGAAGGACAGGACGCTCAGCACCGGGCCGAACAGCTCCTCCCGCACGCTGGGCACGGCCTGGCTGTCGCAGTCGAGGATGGTCGGCGGATAGTAGAAGCCGGCCCCGTCCCGCGGGTGGCCCCCGGCCACCAGCCGGGCGCCGGCGGCCAGGCTGCGCTCGACCACCTCGGCGATGCGGTCGCGCTGGCGCCGGGTGGCCAGCGGTCCCATCTCGGTCGCCGGATCCTGCGGGTCGCCGATGCGGATCGCGGCGGCCTTGCGCGCCAGGATCCCGAGCAGCCGGTCGCGCACGCCGCGCTCAACCAGCAGGCGCGAGCCGGCGACGCAGCTCTGCCCGCTGGCGGCGAAGATTCCGGCGATGACGGCGTTGGCGGCGCTGTCCAGGTCGGCATCGGCGAACACCAGCACCGGCGACTTGCCGCCCAGCTCCAGGGTCGTGTGGGCCAGGTTCTCGGCGGTGTTGCGGATCACGTGGCGGGCGGTCGCCGGGCCGCCGGTGAAGGCGACGCGGGCGACCAGCGGGTGGCTGGTCAGCGCCCGGCCGCAATTCTCGCCGAAGCCGGTGACGATGTTGACCACGCCCCTGGGGAAGTCCGCCCGGTCGACCAGCCGCGCGAATTCCAGCAGCGGGGCGGGGCCGTCCTCGGACGCCTTCAGCACCACGGTGCAGCCGGCGGCCAGCGCCGGCCCCAGCTTCACCGCCGACAGGAACAGCTGCGAGTTCCAGGGCACGATCGCGGCGACGATGCCGATCGGCTCGCGCCGCAGAAAGACCTCCATGTCCGGCTTGTCGATCGGCAGATGCGCGCCTTCGATCTTATCGGCCAGGCCGCCGAAATAGCGGTAGTACTCGGCGACATAGCCGATCTGGGCCCGGGTCTCGCGGATGATCTTGCCGGTGTCCCGGGTCTCGATCGCGGCCAGATGCGGCGCCTCCTCGGCCACCAGGTCGCCCAGCCGGTGCAGCAGTCGGCCGCGCTGGGTCGCCGTCATCCGCGACCAGTCGGAGTCCAGGAAGGCCCGATGCGCCGCCCGCACGGCGCGGTCGACATCGGCGGCATCGGCCGTAGGCATCACCGCCCAGGCCTCGCCGGTGGCGGGGTCGGTGCTCTCGAATGTCGCGGCGCCATCCGCGAAGGCGCCGTCGATATAGTGCTGGAACCGGGGCAGGGACATCGGACTCTCTCGTGTCGGCCTCAGCCGAAGGCGGGCATCACCTTGTCGATGAACAGCTCCAGCGACCGCTTCTTGCGTTCGAAGGACAGGCCGCTGTCGACCCACAGGCTGTACTGGTCGTAGCCCAGGGCCTCATAGGCCTTGAGCCGGGCGATCACGTCCTCGGGCTCGCCGATCACCAGGTTCCGGCGCATCAGGTCCGGCGCGTATTGCGGCATCGCCGCCACCTCGGCCTCGCTCAGCGGCTCCAGGAAGCCCTGGCGGACCGGCCGCTCGTTCTTGAACCAGGCGCCGAAGGTGCAATAGAAGCGGCTCAGCTCGCGCGCCGTCTCCGCCACCTCCGCCTCCGAGGCGCAGACGAAGCTGTGCATCAGCAGCATGATCTGCGGCCGCGGCCGCTCCGGATGGGCGGCGCAGGCGGTGTTGAAGCGGTCCATCAGGCTGGCGACCTCGACGTCGCCCGAGGCCAGCGGCGTGACCTGGACGTTGCAGCCGTTGGTGACCGCGAATTCATGCGAGTTCGGGTCCCGCGCCGCGACCCAGATCGGCGGGTGCGGCTGTTGCACCGGGCGGGGCACGCAGGTCGTGGGGGGGAAGGACCAGAACTCGCCCTGATGGGCATAGTCGCCCTGCCAGAGTTGCTGCACCGCCGGGATCAGCTCGCGCAGGCGCTGCCCGGCGCCCCAGGCGTCCAGCCCCGGCAGCAGCCGCTCGTATTCGAAGGAATAGGCGCCGCGGGCGATGCCGATGTCGAGCCGGCCGCGGCTGGCGACATCGGTCAGCGCCGCCTCGCCGGCCAGCTTGATCGGGTGCCAGAACGGCGCGATCACGGTGCCGGTGCCGAGGCGGATCCGCTCGGTCTTCGCCGCCAGATAGGCCAGGTTGATGAAGGGGTTCGGCGCGATCGTGAACTCCATGCCGTGGTGTTCGCCGACCCAGGCCGCCTCGAAGCCGCCGCGCTCCGCCAGCTGCACCAGCTCGGTCAGCTGGTCGAACAGCTCGGCATGGGACGGGCCGGGGGCCAGCCGCTCCATATGGACGAAGAGGGAGAATTTCATCGCAATCCAGCCTCGTTCTGGGCTTGCAGGGCGCGGACCGTGCCGGCCGCGGCGTCACCGACATAGATGCCGAAGCTGTCCTCGCCGCGCTCCTTGACGAAGCGCTGCAGCATCGACCGGACGGCGTCGTCGGCGAGACGCGGCCAGGGAATGTCGTCGAGCGGGACCAGCCGCAGCGCCGGATCGCCCGGCAGCTCGCCGGCCAGGGCGCCGCGGTAGTAGATCGACACCGTGCCGCGGTCGGTCCCGGCCTCCTCGAACACGGCGAACAGGAAGCTGAGGCGGGCGTCCAGCCCGTGCCGCGCCAATACGCCCTTCAGGCTGCGCGGGTCGGCGGCCGGGTCGAGGCCCACGCCGGCGGGCAGGTCGAGCCGGCCGTCGCCATCGGCCAGCAGCAGCACCGCGCCGTCGCGCTCCAGGATCGCGCCGACCCGGGTGCGGCGATGGGCGGCGGCCAGCGCCTCCTGCGACAGGCCGAAGGCGACATAGGCGCCGCGGCAATAGGCCAGCGGCGTCGCCGGGGACTGGCCGAAGCCGGCGACCCGGCCGATCAGGACCAGATGGTCGCCGGCATCGACGACCTGGTGCGTGGCGCAGTCGAACCAGGCGGCCGCGCCGGCGATCAGCGGGCTGCCGGCCGGCCCGGTCGCCCAGGCAGTGGCGGCGAATTTGTCGGGGCTCTTGGAGGCGAACAGGCCGGAGACCGCCTGCTGGTGCTCGGCCAGCACGTTCACCGCGAAATGGCCGCTGCCCTCGAACACCGGGCAGCTCGCCGCGGTCTTGGCGATGCAGATCAGGACCAGCGGCGGGTCGAGCGACACCGAGGTGAAGGAGTTGGCGGTGAAGCCGCGCGGCCCGCCATCGGGCTCGACCGTGGTGACCACGGTGACGCCGGTGACGAAGCTGCCCAGCGCCTTGCGGAACTCGCGCGGGTCCAAGCCGTCTGTCATGGCGTGGTCACCTCTTCGACGAAGGCCCGCAGCCGCGCGTTCACCAGCACCGGGGCGGTGAGGCTCATCATGTGTCGTTCGCCCGGCAGGATCTCGGCCCGGCCGCGGGGAACGGCCGCCGCCATGGCGCGGGACATCTCCGGGCTCGAATTCGGGTCCGCTTCGCCGGTCAGGAACAGGGCCGGCACGGCGAGGCCGCCCAGCCGGCCGGCATGAGCCAAATCCGAGCTGGCGAACAGCCGGTAGGTGCGGGCGTAGCCGACCGGATCGGCCGATTCCAGGAAGGCGCGGGTCTGGCCCGCCACCTCGGCCAGCGCCGCCGGCACCGGGTCGCCGAACCAGCGGGCGATGGTGCCGGCGACGGCGCCGCCCGGCCCCTCGGCCTCGATCCGGCGGGCGCGGTCCAGCACCGCCTCCCGCTGCGCCGGCGTGCGGCGGTAGACGGCGTTCAGCGCGGCCACGCCAAGGGTCCGGTCCGGGTGGTTCAGCGCGAATTCCAGCGCCACCAGCGCGCCCATGGAATGGCCGACGACCACGGCGCGGTCGAGGTCGAGCGCATCCATCAGTGACCGCAGCTGGTCGCTGTAATCCCTGAGACCCGGCCGCTCCTGCGGCAGGGCGCTGCCGCCATGGCCGAGCATGTCGTAGGCGACGGCGGTGTGGGTGGCGGCGAAGGTCTCGATCTGCGGCGCCCAGACTGCCGATGCCATGCCGACGCCATGGATGAACACGATCGGGCGACCMGCGCCGGCCTGGTGCCAGCGCGTCTGCCCGGCAGTGAGGGCAGCCTCAGGCATCGGTGCCGCCGAGATCGCGCAGATCCTGGTAGCGGTCGCCGATGCGGTGATGCGGCCGGCCGCCGATCGAGGCGCCGAGCGCGACCACGATCTCGTCCGGCGCCGGCGCGTCGACGATCGAGAACTGCACGGTCAGATAGTGCGACCGCCGGCCCTCGTCGTTCTTGTCCATCAGCGGGATGGTGACCGGGGTGGCCGGGCCGCCGCGCAGATTGGTGAAGGACAGGTAGCTCTTGGCGCCGACGGCGCGGCGGTAATGGTTGCCGAAGCGCAGGGTGTGGATCAGCGCCGAGGCGTGCTCGATCTCGCCGGACGTGCCGACGATCGCCGCCTTGCCATAGGCCTCGACCGCCTCGCCGGATCCGGCCACCCGCAGGATCTCGGCCGTCAGCATTTCGCCCAGCACCGGGGCCTGGGCGTGGATCTCCGGCTTCAGGTCCTCGACGAAGCCGCGCCCGGCCCAGGGGTTGGTCAGCACCGCCGCGGCGGCGAACAGCTTCAGCGGCCGCGCCGCCGCCCGGCCGCCCTCGATCCGGGTGTCCTCGACATAGGTCACGAGCTTGCGCAGCACCAGCGTCATTCCTTGCCCCTGTCCCCGAGCCCATCTGGGCGCTGTCTGATCTCCTCGTAAGATGGTATACCATCGGACAATCGAGTCAACAGCCGGGAATCTCCGCCCGGTCACCGGGGCCGGATGGTCTGGTGGCGCATGCCGCGATGGGCTAGGAGGGACAGGCCGGGAGAGAGCGATGAATGACGAGGACACGCTGCTGAGGGTCGACCGCAGCGCACGGACCCTGCGGGAGCTGGCGCTGGAGAAGCTGCGCGATGCGATCCTGGGGCTGCGCTTCCAGCCGGGCGACCGGCTGGTGGAGCGGGACCTGTGCGACCAGCTCGGCGTCAGCCGGTCGATCGTGCGCGAGGTGCTGCGCCATCTCGAGACCGAGGGGCTGGTCGAGAACGTGCCCTATCGCGGCCCGATCGTGGTGCGGCCGACGCCGGATCAGGCGAAGGAGATCTACGAGATCCGCGCCATGCTCGAGGCGCTGGCGGCTCGGACCTGCGCCGAGACGGCGCCGCGGGAGATCGCGGTGAAGCTGGATGCGGCGATGGGCCGGATCGAGCAGGCCTATGCCCAGCAGGCGCCGACCGCCGTGCTGGCGGCGACCCATGACTTCTACAAGATCCTGTTCCAGGGCAGCGGCAAGGCCGTGGCCTGGACCATCGTCAATTCGCTGAACGCCCGGATCTCGCATCTGCGGGCGATGACGATCTCGACCGCCGGCCGCTCCGAAGGCGGCCCGGCCGAGATGCGGCGGATCGTCGAGGCGATCGGACGGGGCGACGGGACGGCGGCGGCCCAGGCCTGCCTCGACCATGTCGGCCACGCCTCCGCGATCGCGCAGCGGCTGCTGTCACAGGATCAGACGACTCCGCCCTGAGAGGCGGGAGGCTGCGGCGTCAGCGCAGCCCTACCAGCGCAGCCAGCGCCGTCCGGCCAGGGTGCCGATCAGCACCACGATCCCGGTTGCCAGCGTGTACCAGGTGGCGACGAAGAACGGGCTGTCGTCCGGGCAATGCGCGGCGTAGAGGGTCGCGGCGATGCCGCTGGCCACCAGCCCGGCGACCGCTCCGGCCAAGCCCGGGCGCCGCGGTGCGCCCTGGCGCAGGGCGAGCAGCAACAGGGCCAGCGGGCCCAACGCCATCACCGGGATCAGGGTCAGGCACCACGGTGCGTTGGTGCCGATCCACCGTGTCTCCCAGCTCGACATCGGCATCGCCATCATCTCCAGCGCGACCGAGACCGCCAGCAGCATCGGCGCGGCCAGCAGCGCCCAGCGCCACGCGCCCAGCGGCACGCCCGGCCGCGCCAGGTGCAGGATCAGCCCGGTGGCGGTGATGGCCAGCGCCAGGGTGACGACGAATTTGAACAAATAGCGGACGGTCTCGACCGCCTGCATCACATCCGGCCGCACGCCGATGCCGGCGAAGAAGATCGCCGCGGCCACGACCGCGCCGCCGACCATGGCGGCCGCCACCGCCCGGCCGAGCGGCCAGCGGATCGGCGCGTCCTGCGCCAGGGCGATGATGAGGTCGTCGGTCTTCACCCGGGTTCACTCCGATACAAGGCGGCCAAGGCCTTCAGCGCGCGGTGCAGCGCCACGCGCACCGCGCCCTCGGTCATGCTGAGGCGGCTGGCGGTCTCGCGCACGCTGCCGCCCTCGACCGAGATCGAGCGCACGATGTCGCGCTGCTGGTCCTTCAGCTGCGCCAGCAGGCGCTCGACGTCGCGCTGCTGCAGCCCGTCCGGCGGCGATTCCGCCTCCAGCGTGTCGATCACATCCTCGATCGGCACATCGACATGGCGGCCGCGACGGCGCAGCGCGTCGATCATCTTGTTGCGCACGATCACCGAGATCCACGGCCCGATCGGCCGCGACTGGTCCCAGGATCCGCGCTTCAGATGGATCGCCAGCAGCACCTCCTGCACCACGTCCTCGGCGTCGCTGGCCGAGCCGCCGAACAGGGCGCCGCGCCGCCGCGCCATGGCGCGGAGATGCGGCGTCACCGCCTGCAGGAACCGGCGATAGGCACCGGCGTCGCCCGAGATCGCGGCCCGCATCCATATCGCCCACTGCTCCTCCCGCAAGGGATCATTCACGCGTCATCACCTCATACGGCTCCGGTTCCGGATTCGTTACAGAGGGCCGGGCGGTTGTGCGGGCGGCGCCAGAAAAATTTTCCCAGGCGGTGTAATACCAGCCGCCCGGCCGCCGAAGAAGTCGTCACAAGCCCGTTGCGGCGTGCCTCTTCTGCGGAACATCCGATGGATCGTCTCCTGCTTCTTCTTGCCCCAAGGACCGCGGCCTCTGCATTGCGGTCGAGGGTCGCAACCCGGGACGGCTGAGTCCCCGGGCGAACACCACCCCCCTCATTCCTTCGAACCGATGTGCCGCCGCGTCGCCCGATCGACGCCACGGTCGAGCCTTGCCCAAAGGACCCCGTCATGCCGTTGGACGCCTTCGACCTTTCGACCAGCTCCGCCAGCGCCGATGCCACCCGGGCCTTCGAGGAGGCGGTGCGCGGCCTCGCAGCCCACCGGCCCTCGACCGGCATCGCCCTCGGCCGGGCGCTGGCCGCCGACCCCGACCACGTCGCGGCCCTGGCCCTGAAGGGCTTCGCCAACCTGATCCTGGCGCGCGAGGAGCTGGCAGCTCCCGCACGGGAAGCGCTGGCGGCGGCCCGGCGGGCTCTGGCGGTGAAGGACGGCGGCACCGTCGATGAGCGGGCGCTGGTCGAGGCGCTCGGCCACGCCGTCGAGGACCGTTTCACCGAGGCCGCGGGCTGCCTGGACCAGCGCTTCGCCGACCGCCCGGCCACCTTCCTGCCGTTCAAGATCGCGCATGCGCTGCGCTTCATGCTGGGCGACGCCGCCGGCATGCTGGCCGCCTCGCAGCGGATGATGACGGTGTGGTCGCCCGACAGTCCGGCCGCCGGCTTCCTGCTGGGCTGCCACGCCTTCGCCATCGAGGAGCACGGCGCCTATGCCGCGGCCGAGGCCTATGGCCGACAGGCGGTGGCGATGGAGCCGGACGACGCCTGGGGCCTGCACGCCGTCTCCCATGTCCACGAGATGCGGGGCGAGATCACCGCGGGCATCGCCTGGCTGGAGAGCAGCCGCGGCAGCTGGTCCCGCTGCAACAATTTCAGCTTCCACATGGCCTGGCACCTGGCGCTGCTGCATCTGGATCGCGGCGAGCATGAACGCGTGCTGCAGCTCTACGACCAGGAAGTACGGCCGACCCCGACCGATGATTTCCGCGACATGGCCAACGCCGTGTCGCTGCTGTGGCGGCTGGAGCGGCTGGGCGTCGATGCCGGCGGCCGCTGGGCTGAGCTGGCGGAGATCGCCCGCAGGCGCCGGGCCGACACCACCCTGGTCTTCGCGTCGCTGCACAGCCTGATCGCGCTGGTTGCCCTCGGCGATCGGCCGGCGGCGGCGGAGCTGGTGATGGCCTTGCAGGTCCGCGCCCAGGGCAGCGGCGACCAGGCCCGGGTCGCGGCCGATCTCGGCCTGCCCCTGGCCCGCGTGATCACTGGTTTGGGGGGCACGGGTCTGGGTGGCGAGCGCGGGTCGCTCGACCGCCTCGCCGCCGGCCTGCCGCAGATCGGCGGCAGCAACGCCCAGCGCGACCTCTTCGTCCTGGCCCTGGCCGAGACCGCATCGCGGCGCGGCGACGCCCCGGCGCTGCGGGCGATTGGCAACGCCCGCCGCCGCCTGAAGACCGAGGACCGCCTGATCGCGTCGGTCGACGGCCGCGCTTTCTCCCCCGCCGCCCGCCTCTCGGCCCAACGCTGAATTCGACTGGAGATCCGATCATGACCATGACCCAGACATCCGATATGCCGCTGTTTCCCGCGGTCACCGGCCGCCTCGTCCCGACCATCCTGCTCGCCGGCATCGCCGCCGATGTGACCTGGGAGGTCTGGGCCCGCGGCATCACGCCGTTCCTGGTCGGCGGCCCGCTGGAGCCCGCGGCCCTGGTGCAGTCCGTCTTCGGCTTCCAGAGCTGGGCGGCGGGCGAGCTGATCCACGCCATCACCGGCATCGTGTTCTACCCGATCGGCTACCTGTTCATCGCCCGGCCGCTGCAGCGCCGCATCCTGCCGCAGTTGCCGCTGGCGCTGACCGGCGCCGGCTTCGGCATCGGGCTGTGGGTCTTCGCCCTCTATGTCATGGCGCATCTGATCGCCGGGCTGCCCGCCTTCCTCGGCTTCATCCCGCTGACCTGGGCGTCGCTGGTGGGCCACATCCTGTTCGGCCTGGTCGTCGCCTTCGTCGTACGCTTCCGCGAGTCCCAACCCGCTGAAAGCGTCCGGTAAATGACCCGCATCGCCGACACGATCGCCGCCACCCTGCACGCCCATGGCATCCGTCACGCCTTCGGCATGCCAGGCGGCGAGGTCGTGACCCTGATCGACGGGCTGGAGGCGGCGGGAATCCGCTTCCACCTGGCCCGGCACGAGACCGCGGCGGCGATCATGGCCGCCGGCGCCTCGGTGACCACGGCGACGCCGGGCCCGGGGGCCACGCCTGGCCTCCTCGTGGCGACCGTCGGTCCGGGGCTGGCGAATGCGGTCAACGGCATCGCCGACGCGGCGCAGGAGCATGTGCCGCTGGTGGTGATCTCCGGCATCGTCGACCGGCCGACCCGCGCCCGCTACACCCACCAGGTGATCGACCACGCCGCGCTGCTGCGGCCGCTGGTCAAGGCCAGCTTCGAAATCGAGCCGGAAAGCGCCGGCCCGACCGTGGCCCGGGCTCTGGCCGTGGCGCTGGCCGAGCCGATGGGGCCGGTGCATCTCGACCTGTCGCCGGCGGTGGCGGCGATGCCCGACCCGGCGCCGCGGCCGGTCGCCCCGCCGGCGGTGCTGCGCCCGGCGATCGGGCCGCAGGACCCGGCCATCGCGGCTTTGGCCAACCGCCTGTCGCGGGCGCGGCGGCCGCTGATCCTGGCCGGGCTGGAAGCGGCGCAGGGCGGTGCCGGCCCGGCGCTGCTGCGCCTGGCGGAACGGCTCGGCGCCCCGGTGGTCACCACCTACAAGGCCAAGGGGCTGGTGCCGGAGGATCATCCCCTGGCCCTGGGCGGCGCCGGCCTGTCGCCGCTGGCGGATGCGGTGCTGCTGCCGCTGTTCGCCCGGGCCGACCTGCTGCTGTTCGTCGGCTACGACCCGATCGAGATGCGGCTCGGCTGGCTCGACCCCGTCTCCGATCCCGACCGGATCGTCGAGATCACCGCCGCCCCGGCCGACCACGCCATGCACCACGCCGGCACCCGCCTGCTGGCCGCCCCAGCGGCCTCCGTCGAGGCTCTGATTGAGGCGATCCAGACAGACGCCACCTGGACTGGCGACGATCGCGAGGAAGGTGACGGTGTCTCGCGTTACCTCTCCCGCCTGGCGGGAGAGGTCGGGCGTCCGCAGGACGACCGGGTGAGGGC
>NZ_JBFRCU010000009.1:0-129067 GCF_052113205.1 Inquilinus sp. YAF38
AGAAGATCCGCCCGTCCGCGGCGGCGCCGGCGGCCCGTCAGGCCGCCCCGGCACTTCGCCCGGACCCGGCGCCGGCCCCGCGACCGGTGGAGCCGGCACCCCGCCTGCGCGTGAAGCCACCGACCGAGCCTGCCCGCGCGGCCCGGCTGGGGCCTGCGGTGGCGGAACCGCCGCGCCCTTCTCCGGCGGCCCGYGCCCATCGCCCGTCGCTGACCGCCCAGTTCGACGAGCCTGAGGCAGCCCCCGCCGGCCCGCCGCTGATGGCCGGCACCCCGGTGGTGCCGCAGCGCAAGGGCTGGTTCGGCAAGCGTCGCTGACCGGGCTGCCCTGCGGCCGGAGCCTTGGACGCCAGGGGCCTGATCTGGTAATCGTCGCGGTCCCGACCGGACAGGTCTGACCTTAGGATTGCGGCCCGTGGCGCTCTCTCTGCACAACACGCTCACCCGGACGAAGGAGCTCTTCGTCCCGATCGACCCGAGCCATGTGCGGATGTATGTCTGCGGCCCGACGGTCTACGACTACGCCCATATCGGCAACGCCCGGCCGATCGTCGTCTTCGACGTGCTGTACCGGCTGCTGCGGACGCTGTATCCGCAGGTGACCTATGCCCGCAACATCACCGACATCGAAGACAAGATCATCGAGCGGGCGAAGGCCAACGGGGAATCGATCGGTGAGCTGACCCGGCGCACCGGCGAGGTCTTCGCCGCGGACATGGCGGCGCTGGGCGCCCTGCTGCCCGATATCCAGCCGCGCGCCACCGAGCATATCCCGCAGATGCAGGCGATGATCGGCACGCTGATCGACAAGGGCCACGCCTACGCCGCCGATGGCCATGTGCTGTTCAATGTGCCGTCGATGCCGGATTACGGCCAGTTGTCGCGCCGCAACCGCGACGAGCTGATCGACGGCGCCCGGATCGACGTGGCGCCCTACAAGCGCGACCCGGCCGATTTCGTGCTGTGGAAGCCGTCGACCGAGGACCAGCCGGGCTGGGACAGCCCCTGGGGCCGCGGCCGGCCGGGCTGGCACATCGAATGCTCGGCCATGGCCGCCGCCCATCTCGGCACCATCTTCGACATCCATGCCGGCGGCATCGACCTCGTCTTCCCGCATCACGAGAACGAGATCGCCCAGAGCCGCTGCGCCCATGGCACGCCGGTGATGGCGAATACCTGGCTGCACAACGGCTTCCTGCAGGTCGAAGGCCAGAAGATGTCGAAGTCGCTCGGCAACTTCTACACGCCGCACGAGCTGCTGGAGGAGTTCCCCGGCGAGGTGCTGCGCTATGCCCTGCTGTCGGGCCACTACCGCCAGCCCTTCGACTTCACCAAGGACGGGGTGCGCCAGGCCCGGGCGGCGCTCGACCGGTTCTATGGCGCGCTGCGTGCCATCGGCCCCGCGTCGATCGAACCGGGCGAGGTGCCCCCGGCTGTGCTGGCGGCGCTGGAGGACGACCTCAACACGCCGGAGGCTCTGGCCGCACTGCACGAAACCGTGGGTGAGCTGAACAAGGCGACGGATCCCGCCGAGCAGGCCCGCCTCAAGGCCGGATTGCTGGCCGGCGGCCGACTGCTGGGCTTGCTGGAGCAGGAGCCGGAGGACTGGTTCCGCTGGCGGCCGAAGGCGGATTCGGGGCTGGACGACGCCGAGATCGACGCGCTGGTGGCAGACCGCCGGGCGGCGCGGGCGGCGAAGGACTTCGCCGAGGCCGACCGCCTCCGCGACCTGCTGGTGGCCGCCGGCATCGCCCTGGAGGACAAGCCGGACCGCACGCTGTGGCGCCGGGTGGGGTGAGGCGATGAGCGAGCGGATCTGGCTGTTCGACACCACCCTGCGCGACGGGGCGCAGACCCAGGGCGTGGACTTCTCGGTGGCCGACAAGATCGCCATCGCCAAGAAGCTCGACGCGCTCGGCATCGATTATGTCGAGGGCGGCTGGCCGGGTGCCAACCCGACCGACGACGCGCTGTTCCGCGACCCGCCGAAGCTGGCGCATGCCCGCTTCACCGCCTTCGGCATGACCCGGCGGCCGGGCCGCAGCGCCGCCAACGACCCCGGCCTGTCGGCGCTGCTGAACTGCGATGTCCAGGCGATCACCATCGTCGGCAAGACCTGGGACTTCCATGTCGATGTCGCGCTGAACATCCCGCGCGAGGAGAATCTCGAGCTGATCCGCGACAGCGTTGCGGAGATCGTCGGCCGCGGCCGCGAGGCCGGCTTCGACTGCGAGCATTTCTTCGACGGGTACAAGGCCAATCCGGACTATGCCCTGGCCTGCGCCAGGGCGGCGTACGAGGCCGGGGCCCGCTGGGTGGTGCTGTGCGACACCAATGGCGGCGCCCTGCCGCATGAGGTGAGCGAGATCGTCACGGCGGTGGCCCGGCACATCCCGGGCGACCGGCTGGGCATCCACACCCATGACGACACCGGCAACGCCGTCGCCAACAGCCTGGCGGCGGTGCGGGCCGGGGCGCGCCAGATCCAGGGCACGCTGAACGGCCTGGGCGAGCGCTGCGGYAACGCCAACCTGATCACCCTGATCCCGACCCTGGCGCTGAAGATGGGCTACGAGACCGGCGTGACCGAGGCCGGCCTGGCCTCGCTGACCGATCTCAGCCACTGGTTCGACGAGCGGCTGGACCGCACGCCGCAATCCGGCGCGCCCTATGTTGGCGGCCGCGCCTTCGCCCACAAGGGTGGGCTGCACGTCTCCGCCATCGCCAAGGACCCGCGCTCCTACGAGCATGTGGCGCCGGAGCGGGTGGGCAACCGCCGCCACCTCGTCGTCTCCGACCAGGCCGGGCGGGCGAACATCCTGGCCCGCTTCGCCGAGATCGGCGTCGCCATCGACCCGAAGGACCGCAATGTCGAGCGGCTGGTCGACCTGGTGAAGCAACGCGAATTCGAGGGCTATTCCTACGATACCGCCGCCGCCAGCTTCGAGCTGCTGGCCCGGCGCATGCTGGGCCAGGTGCCGGCCTATTTCGCCATGGACCGCTTCACCGTGGTCGATGAGCGGCGCTTCAACGCCCGCGGCGAGGTGGTGCAGGAATCCGAGGCCACGGTGCTGCTGCGCGTCGGCGACAAGACCTGGCACGAGGTGTCCTTCGGCAACGGCCCGGTCAACGCGCTCGACAACGCCATGCGCAAGGCGCTGGAGCCGATCTATCCCGGGCTGAAGCCGCTGCGGCTGGTCGACTTCAAGGTCCGCATCCTGCGCTCGAACGAAGGCACCGGCGCCATGCCGCGCGTGATGATCGAGACCGAGGACGCCGACGGTACCCGCTGGTCGACCATCGGGGTCTCGACCAACGTCATCGACGCCTCCTTCGAGGCGCTGGGCGACAGCTTCACCTATGCGCTGCTGCAGGCCGGCGCCACGGCTCCAATCTGATGGCCGGCACCGACCAGACCCGCGACCCGCTGCTGGGCGGCCCGGCGATCATCCTGATCGAGCCGCAGATGGGCGAGAACATCGGCACCGCGGCACGGGCGATGCTGAATTGCGGCCTGACCGACCTGCGCCTGGTGCGGCCGCGCGACGGCTGGCCGAACCCGAAGGCGGTGCCGACCGCCTCCGGCGCCGATGCCGTGCTCGACCATGTCCGGGTGTTCGACCGCACCGAGGATGCGATCGCCGATCTCGGCGCCGTCTACGCCACCACGGCGCGGCTGCGCGACCAGCTGAAGCCGGTGGTGACGCCGCGCCGGGCGGCCGTGGAGATGCGGGCGCACCATGCCGCGGGAGTCGGGGCCGGCATCCTGTTCGGGCCGGAACGCACCGGCATGACCAATGACGATGTCGCCCTGGCCGATGCCGTGGTCAACGTGCCGCTGAATCCCGCCTTCTCCTCGCTGAATCTGGGCCAGGCGGTGCTGCTGGTGTCCTATGAATGGTTCACCGCCGGCAACGCGACGCCGGAGCGGCGGCTGGACTATGAGGAGGACGCGCCGCCGGCGACCAAGGACCAGCTGGTCAACATGTTCGAGCATCTGGAGGAGGCGCTGGACGCCGGCAACTTCTTCCGGGTGCCGGAGAAGAAGCCCAGCATGCAGCGCAACATCCGCGCCTTCCTGCAGCGCGCCCAGCTGTCGGAGCAGGAGGTGCGGACCCTGCACGGCATGATCGTCGCCCTCTCCGGCCGCCGGAAGGGCGGGGGCGGGGAGTAATACCGGCGCCKGCTTCGAGAGCGACTCTTCCAGCTCCTCCCTCGTCATGGCGAGGAGCGAAGCGACGTGGCCATCCATCTGTGGACGGCCGGAGCCACTGGATGGCCACGCCCCTGCGGGGCTCGCCATGACGGGTTAAGGTTTCGGGCCGCCGGTATAAGGATCAGCCCGTCGGCCGCGTGATCCGTCCGGCCCAGTCGGACACAGCAGCAGCCATCGTCCGCAGATGGTCGGCGGCGGTGAAACCGGAGATGCTCTTGCGCGGCTTCAGGTCGTGGTCGCCATCCTCCAGCCACAACAGTTCGATCCGGTCCGACAGGGCGTAACCGGCGACCTCGTCTCGCGTCCCGAACTCGTCGCGCGTGCCCTGGCAGATCAGCGTCGGCGTCGCCAGCCCGGCGAGATGCGCGGTGCGCAGCTGCGCCGGCTTGCCCGGCGGGTGGAAGGGGTAGCCCAGGCACAGCAGCCCGGCGATGAGGCCGGCGGCATGCAGCTCGTCGGCGGCCATCGAGGCCACACGGCCGCCCATCGACTTGCCGCCGATGATCAGCGGTCCCGTGGCGCCGAGGGCGTCGACCGCCGCCCGGTATTCCGGGATCACGGTATCGGCCCGCGGCGGCGGCTTGCGCTGCCCGTCACGCCGCGCCGCCATGTAGCCGAACTCGAAGCGCGCCACCCGGAACCCGGCTTCTGCCAGCGCCTTCGCCGCCGCGGTCATCGAGGCCGAATCCATCGGCGCTCCGGCGCCATGGGCGAGCAGGATGGTGATGCGAGCCTCAGGCGGCCCGTCGGTGAGGAAGGTCGGTGCCATTGGCCGACCCTAGCATGCCGGCGCGACCGGCCTGAATCTCAGGGAATGCAGGTGAGCTTGGCAAAGGCCGGGAGCGGGTCGGGATCGGCCAAGGGGGCCTCCGGATGCAGCTTCTCGACCTCGAGCTCGAACCGGGCGCGGACCAGGCGGTAGCCGAACTGGCGCAGCACGTCGGCCAGGGCGGCGCGCAGCTGGACCTCGCCCAGCGTCAGCGTCTCCACCGGCGGCGCGGCGGCCGGGCCGATCGCCAGCCGTTTCGGCGCGTCGTCGCGCCAGCCGGTGAGGCCGGACCGGCGCAGCGCCGCCAGGAAGCGGTAGACGGTGGCCAGGCTGATCCGCGAGTCCAGCCGGCGTGCTCTACCCCAGATTTCCCGGGCGTCGAGCGCGCGGTCGGCCTCGGCCAGCACCGCCAGCAGGATGCGGCGCGGCCGGGTCGGCCGCAGCCCGGCGTCGCGCAGCCGGGCCAGGGCAGGGGCAGGCCCGGGGTGGGGAAGAAGGGCGGGGCTCATGCCGCCGCCCTCAGTTGCGCCGGATCTCGGCCGCGGCCCGGGCCAGGATCTCGACGATCCGGGTCTCGGCGTCGGGGTCGGTGCCGGCATCCAGCTTCTGCTCGCTCGCCTCGCGCAGGTTGTCCAGCGCCGCGACCACCAGCGACGGCAGCCGGCTCGACCGTTCGCGCTCGCGGTCCCGCTCGCCGCCCATCATCTTGTTGACCCAGGCGATCTTCTCGCCGGCCGCGGCCAGGCGGCCCAGCACGGCGTCGATGATGCCGCGGTTGCTGTCGAGATAGGCGCGGCCCTCGGCGGTGATGGTGTAGAGCTTCTTGCTGCCCTCGGCCTCGACCGTGACGTAGCCGGCTTCCTCGAGATAGGTCAGGGTCGGGTAGACCGTGCCCGGGCTCGGGCTGTACCAGCCGCCGGTCTTGTCCTCGATCAGCTTGATGATCTCGTAGCCGTGGCGCGGCTGCTGCTCGATCAGGGCCAGGGCCAGCAGGCGCAGGTCGCCCTGGGCCAGCATCCGGCCGGCGCGCATCATGTCGCCGCCGCCGCCGAAGCCGCGGCCGCCGAACCCGCCGCCGAAGCCATGACCGAACATCCGTCCGCCCCGGCCGCGCCCGCCGGCCCACATCTCCTCGCCGCCGCCGCCGCAATCGCCGCGATGGCCATGATCGTCGCGATGACCGCGATGATGTCTTCCGAACATCGAATTCACTCCATAGGTTTCGATATATCGAAAGATATGGCGCTTGAAGATCGGTTTCAAGATATATCTTGAGATGTGTTTTTAACGATGAGCGGGCAATGACCTATCTCCCAGTGCCTCTGTCTGGGGTGAGGGCAGGCGATGGCCGGGCTTGCGGTTGCAGGCCCGACCTCTCTCGATCACTGATGACGAAAGGCAGCCTGGTCGGTTTGCGCAGGCGCCTATGCGATCCGGTTGTAGCGTAGATAGACCTCGTACCGGCTGTCCTCGTCATCGGCGACATACTCCCGGAACTCGCGATACGTCAGCGCGGTCTTGTCGAGCGGCGTCACCACCACTTCGAGATCCTGCGGCGATTGGTGCTGGGTGATTCCGCCCGTGGGCACATCGACATTGGTCAGCTCCGCGAACTCGATCACCGAGAAGCCAATGGCGTCATCCATGATCAGGTCCGCTGGTGCCCAGCGCGCAATGACCGCGATGATGGCAATGCCGATCACCGCGGCAATGGCGATCGCGACCGCTCCCTTGATGAAGCCGAGGACCTTGATCGCCGCTCCCGCCCCGGTGGTGAGCGCCTCTTTCAGCTTCTCCCAGGCCCGGCTCAGATAGTCGACGAAGGCGTCCTGGAAGTCGTTCAACTGCTCGCGGAACGCCCGCTCGCTGTCAACCTCGAAGCCGACCACGCTCATCGCCATCCCGAGTGCGGGCTGGGACTGGATGAAGATGGGTTGATCGATGGTCCGGTTCTCGCCCGAATCGACATCGCCGAAGCGCTTGGTGAGCTTCTGCAGCGAGCCGGTCGACCCGTCCGCCAACAACTCCGCCGCCAGGAAGGTGAGTGCCACCTCGTCCGAGCCGAAGGATTGCGGCGACGTCTCCTGCCGGGCCCGCATCCGCTCGGCGACGATCTGGAACCGCGCCGTTGCCGGCGGCACGATGTTGATGAACTCGCTGTTGGATAGCACCGTCGGCCCGAAGATCGGGAATCCGGTGGTGTTCGGCATCGCCAGTTGCAGCTCATAGATCCCCGGCGGCAGGTCGTCCGGCACGACGAAGCTTGCCTGGTCCTTCACGCGGCAATCGCGGATGAGCACGGTTTGCCCGCCGACCTCCTCGTTCAGCGGCGTGGTCAGGTCGCCGAAGACATGCGCATCCACTTCGGCAGAGCCGGCCCCGACCCGCGCCTTCAGCCGCACCTTCATGTCGATGTTCATGAAGTTGACGCCGCTCAGCATGACGCTGTCGCCGTTGGCGATGTCGGGCACCCGGGCGCAGACCGAATCGAGCAGTTCATTGCCCGGGCAGTTGCCGGTCTGGACGCTGCAATTCTGCCGGATGACTCCGTCAGAGCCGAGGATGAGCGTACAGCTCTGCTGGATTTCGCCCGGCAGCCGGTCGCCCAGCGGTATCGGCGGCCGGTGCGTTGCGGTGCGCAAGTCGTTGACCCGGCAGATCTGAAGCTGCGCCTCGAAAAATTCGCCACCGGGATCGAAGAAGCGATTGAGGCCCGGCCGCTCCTCCAGCGCGGTGACGTCCCCGAACGCGGTTTCGGCGGCCCGCAGCGTGATCTCGCGGACCACCGCCGCGGTCAACGTTGCGGTATCCACCGGCTTGGTGGGATCGGCGAGGATCGACGGATCGAGCCCGGCATCGCGCAGGTCCGCGGGCGTCGTCTCATAGCTGTCGACAGCGCAGGCCAGGACGCCCCGAACCGACGGCGACATGCCGGCGAAGACCGGAAACACCGCAGCTTCGAAATCGTTTGCCGCGCTTGCCCCTGCCAGGTGCCGTCGTGCCGTCTGAAAGAACGACGCGGCCAACGCGCTCGGAACGGAGCTGCGGGAGCGCAGCCGTTCGAGCTTCTGGGCACGACTCTGCTTCGGCTTGCAGCCAAGCCCAAGCGGGATGCAGGCGCCCTCTGTTCTGGGCGGTGCGCAGTCACTCGGGCACTCGGTGTCCGCTGGCTCCTTGTCCTCCGCGCAGCACGCGTGGACATGAACGTCGCCCTTGTTCTCGATATGAATATCGACCCGACAATGCGTCGTGCCGTTGGGATCCCTCGATCCACGCGCATCTTTCGTCATGTCAGCCTCCTAAGTTCTCATCGAACGTGCGACGGACTTGTCGGAGGACTGGCTCCCGAGACTTGCGTCTGCTTGCTCCAGCGCCGGCCCGAGGGCGGTGCTCGGTTGATTTTTTCTAAAACGGATTAAAAATTAAAACTAAAGATCTCTTAAGCGAATGAAAATGTCAATCTGCTAAAGATTGCATCGGGAGCGGAGGGATGCTGAATGCAGGCCGCGCCCGGCTAATCCCTCCAGCGCAGCGCATGGATGAGCGCTGCCAAGGCCGGCGGGGTGTGCCGCCGGCTGGGGTAATAGAGATAGAAGCCCGGAAAGGGCGGACACCAATCCTCGAGGGCCCGCACCAGACGGCCGGAGGCGACGAGGTCCGCCACCTGATAGTCGAACAGGATCGCGATCCCGAGCCCCCTCAGGGCGGCATCGAGCGAGAGGTCCGAGTCGTTCGAGATGAAGCTGCCCTGCACCCGGACCGACAATTCCCGGCCGTCGCGCTCGAATTCCCAGGCATAGAGTCCTCCGGCATGGCCACTGCGATAGTTGATGCAGGTATGGGCGGCCAGATCATGCGGGGTTTCCGGCCTCGGGCGCCGGGCGAAATAGGACGGTGATCCGACCACCGCCATGCTGATCTCGGGCGAGATGCGCACGGCGATCATGTCCTGGTCGATGCTTTCGCCCAGCCGCACGCCCGCGTCGAACCGGCCGGCGACGATGTCGGTGAAGCTGTCGTCGCTGACCACCTCCACCGCTATGTCGGGATAGGCAGGCAGGAACTGCGCAAGCGCGGTCATGACGAAGCCGGCGGCGGGTTTGGGTACGCTGATCCGCAAGCTGCCCGACGGGGTGTCCCGCAATTCGCTGAGCGAGGCCAGGCCGGCCTCGATGTCCGCCAGAGCCGGCCGCAGCATCCGCAGCAGGCGCTGGCCGGCATCCGTCGGCGCGACGCTGCGTGTCGTCCGGGCCAGGAGGCGCAGGCCGAGCCGCCGCTCGAGGGCGTTCATGGCATGGCTCAAAGCCGGTTGCGACATGCCCAGTTTCGCTGCGGCGCGCGTGAAGCTGCCCTCATCCGCGACGATCTGGAAGGCCGCAAGGTCGTTCAGCTGGTTCCGTTCCATTCATGCAGATACTGCATAGAAACGAGCCGCATTGCACTTGAATCACTTTGCTGCTCGGGCGCAGCGCAGCTCCTGCCCGCAATTTCGGCCGGGATTGATGCATCCGGTGAATAGACCCTATTGCGAGCCGCCGGCTAATCGGCAGATAGCGATCGTCGTAGCCTGCAGTGATCCAACAGGGATGGTGCGGACCTTCCGGATCCGCTGATCGGGTCGGCGGGTCCCGGACTCTGCGTCCTCGATCGGCTGGCAACGCCACCTCAGTCAGTCGCGAGGATAGTATGGTGCAGCTTGTTGTGAACGGCCGTGAGCACACGGTCGATGTCGACCCGGCCACGCCGATCCTTTGGGCCCTGCGCGATACGCTGGGCATGACCGGCACCAAGTTCGGCTGCGGCGCGGCTCTGTGCGGGGCCTGCACGGTGCATCTGGACGGCGAGGCCATCCGGTCCTGCAGCACGCCGGTGTCGGAGGCCGGGGGCAGGAAGATCACCACCATCGAGGCCGTCGCCGAGGGAGCTGACGGCATCGGCGCCGCGGTTCATGCGGCCTGGGTCAAGCATGACGTCGCCCAATGCGGCTACTGCCAGAGCGGCCAGATCATGAGCGCGACCGCCTTTCTCAGATCATTACCCAGCGGCGCGCGGCCGGCCGCCGCCGACATCGATGCCGCCATGTCCGGCAACATCTGCCGCTGCGGCACATATGCCCGCATCCGTGCGGCCGTCGCCGACGCCGCCAGCACGCTCGCCTGAAGGAGCCGCCATGTTGCACGATATCGACCCCGGCGAGCTGCCGCGCGCGCTTCAGCATCTGATGAGCCGCGGAGAGCGCGCGCCCAAGGCGCTGCCGCGCCGCAGCTTCCTCAAGCTGGCCGGTGCCGGCGGGCTGGCACTCGGTGTGTTTCCTCACCTCGCGATGGCCCAGGCGGGCGCGGCAGGCCAGGCCGCCAACGCCCTCAAGCCGACGCAGCAGCCCTCTGCCTTCGTGCAGATCGCCGGCAATGGCGAGGTCACCGTGACCATCAACCGGCTGGAGTTTGGACAGGGCGTCAACACCGCCCTGCCGATGATCCTGGCCGAGGAGCTCGACGCCGATTGGAGCCTGGTGCGCAGCCAACACGGCACGAATGACGCCGCCTATGTCGATCCGATCTTCGGCATCCACCTGACCGGCGGTTCCAACACGATCAAGAACAGCTTCACCCAGTATCGCGAGCTCGGCGCACGGGCTCGGGCCATGCTGCTCGCCGCCGCGGCAGCGCGCTGGAACGTCGACATCGTCACGTTGCGCACGCAGGCCGGCACCGTGCTCGGGCCCGGCGACCGCAAGGCCGGCTATGGCGAGCTGGCCGAGGCCGCCATGGCGCTGCCCGTGCCCGAGACCGTCGCGCTGAAGGACCCCAGGGACTTCCGCATCATCGGCCGTCCCACGCCGCGCCTGGATGCGCCGGCGAAGAGCAGCGGGCGGCAGGATTTCGGCATCGATATGCGCCTGCCCGGTCAGCTCACCGCCGTGGTGGCGCGCCCGCCGGTGTTCGGCGCCCGTCTGGCCGCGGTGGACGACAGTGCGGCCCGTGCGGTCAGGGGCGTCAAAGCGGTCCTGCGCGTGCCGCTGGACGGTGGCGCTGAAGGCGTGGCCGTGGTGGCCGAGGGCTACTGGCAGGCCACGCAGGGCCGGGAGGCGCTGACGCTGGAATGGGACACGTCGGCTGTCGAGAAGGTCGACAGCGAGAAGCAGCTTGCCCAGTACCGCGAACTGGCCGATCGCCCCGGGCCGCGCAAATTCGACGCCGACATGGCGCCGCTGGCCCCCGCGCCCCTGAAGCTCGATACCGAGTTCGTGTTTCCCTACCTTGCCCACGCAGCCATGGAACCGCTGAACTGCACGGTTCGGCTGTCCGACGATCGTGCCGAGATCTGGATGGGCAGCCAAAGCGCCGGGCTCGATGCCGGCGCTGCCGCGACCGCGCTCGGCCTCGAGCCGGATCAGGTCGTGGTCCACGTGCAGATGGCGGGCGGCGGCTTCGGCCGGCGCTTATCCAGCACCAACGATGTCGCGGTCGAGGCCTGCACGATCGCCAAGGCGGCGCGTGCAGCGGGACTGGATGCACCGGTGCGCACGCTGTGGAGCCGCGAAGACGACATGAGGGGCGGCTTCTACCGACCCATGCACCTGCATCGTGCGCGTATCGGCTTCGACGACAAAGGCAAGGTTCTGGCCTGGGATCATGTCATCGTCGGCCAGTCCATCCTGGCCGGGACCGTGTTCGCTGCTTTCCAGATCAAGGACGGTATCGACGCCACGGCCACGGAAGGCATGCGCGATCCCTATCCGCTGCCGATGCGTCTGACGGTGCACCATCCCAAGCTCAACGTGCCGGTGCTCTGGTGGCGCAGCGTCGGCTCCACCCACGCCGCCTTCGTGATGGAGACTCTGCTCGACGAGATCGCCCGGGCGACGCGGCAGGACCCGGTCGCCTATCGCATGCAGCTCTTCGGCGACGATCACCCGCGCCATCGCGCCGCCTTGCAGCTGGCGGTGGACAAGAGCGGCTACGGCAAGGCGCCCCTGCCGGCCGGCCGCGCCTGGGGCGTCGCCGTCCATGAGTCTTTCGAGTCGGTGGTCGCCTATGTGGTCGAAGCCTCGGTGCAGGACGGCCAGCCGACACTGCACCGCGTCACCGCCGGTATACACTGCAACCTGGCGGTCAATCCGCGCACCATCGAAGCGCAGGTCCAGGGTGCCGCCATCATGGGTCTGTCGATGTGCCTGGCCGGTTCGGCCATCACCCTCAAAGACGGCGTCGTCGAACAGGGCAATTTCGGCGACTACACGGTGGCCCGGATCACCGACGTGCCCGAATTCGATGTGAACATCGTGCCCAGCGCCGAGCCGCCGACGGGCATGGGCGAGCCCGGCCTGCCGCCGCTGGCGCCCGCCTTCGCCAATGCCATCGCGCAGCTCACCGGCAAGCCGCTGCGCCAGCTGCCCTTCAACCTCGCCTGAGACGCCACGACGGCAAGGCAGTTCGAGCGCGAAGCGCGCACCCGACCCATGAGAGGAATTCAAGGTGAGTAAAGTCTGGTTCATCACCGGTGCCGGCAGCGGCATTGGCGCTGCGACGGCACGGGCCGCCGTGAAGGCCGGCGACCGTGTGGTCGCGACGGGTCGCAATCTCGACAAGGTCCGCCGCGCGCTTGCCGACCTCGTCGGCGACAGCGTCGCTTTCGTCGCATTGGATGTGAGCAGCGAGACGCAGTCGCAGGCGGCGGTCGAAGCGGCCGTCACCGCATTCGGCCGCATCGACGTCCTGGTCAACAACGCCGGCTACAGCCTGCTCGGCAATTTCGAGGAATTGACCACCGAAGACATCCAGAGCCTGATGGCGACGAATTTCTACGGCGTCATGTTCGCGATGCGGGCAGTCCTCCCGGTCATGCGCAAGCAGCGGTCCGGCCGCATCATCAACATCAGCTCGCTCGCCGGTGTCATCGGCTTCAAGCATTGCGGAGCTTACAGCGCCGCCAAATTCGCGGTCGAGGGCCTGTCGCAGGCGGCGGCCCAGGAGGTCGAGCCGTTCGGCATCCGGATCACGACGGTCGCGCCCGGCTTCTTCCGCACGGATCTGCTCGATCCCGCCAACGTGACATACGCCGAAGGCTCGATCGACGACTACGCCGCGGAAGGTGCGGCGGAGGATATGTGGTCGGGCTATCACGGCAGCCAGCAGGGCGATCCCGCGAAGCTCGGCGAGGTCCTCGTGACGATCGCCGCCATGGCCGATCCGCCGAAGCAGTTTCTGGCCGGCAGCGATGCCGTGGCCGCATTCAAGCCCGTCATCGAGGCTCGCCTCGAAGAGCTGCGCTCATTCGAGGCGCTGTCCCGTTCGACCGACGGCTCGTTCTGAGCTTTCACACGCGTACACTTTGGGGTCGACTCAGCTCTGTTGCTCATAAAGGAGCACGCGGTTTGCCGGGAGAAGCTGGTCGAAGCAGTCGAAATCCCGGATATTGCGCGTCAGAACCGTCCATCCGCGTTCGAGCGCCTGAAGGTAGAGTCTCGCATCGTTCAGCAGGAGTGGCCGTTCGCTTCGCTCGACGCCGAGAAGGCGCGATACCAGGCCGGCAAGCATCCCGGCTTCACCCGTCGCGGTCTCTGAGGGTGCCGAGAGGCGATGGGGCGGAATGTCGTCGATCGTGCGTCGTATCTCGCGCAACACTGCCTTTGTGCCGGAATGCGCTGGATCGAGGCGTCCGAACAGATGCGTTATCTCCGCGAGGCAGACGGTCGAGTGATTGACGACCCGCGCTTCCAGCAGTTCATCGACGCTCGCCGGCGTGCGGCCCTGTAAAACATCGATGTAAACGCAGGTGTCGAGCAGCAATTCCGCGCCCGCCGAGGCTGGTGCCTCGACCACTGGCAAGTCGTCGATCGAGCGGCGCCGGATCGCATTCGCCGTGCGCTGCGGCTTGATCCGCCGCAGGGAGCGCGCGAGATCAAAGCTCAAGGTCGATGTCTTGCGCGATCCGGCCCTTGCGCCGGACGAGCTTCGTGCCGAAGTCGTCTTCGAGCGCGACCTTCGCCAAAGCGTATTCGAGCAACTCGGTGTCGGAGGAGATCCCCGACTTCTTCTTCGCGGCCGCAACCAGATCGCGGCGAATGCGCCCGCCGATTCGGCTGTTCTCACCGCCGAGCAATCCGAGCTGGCGCGCTGTGTCCATGACGACACGGCGCCGGAGGCTCGGTTGAACCGGCGTATCGAGCATGTCTGGAGTCGGCTTCAACATGGCAAGGCTCCTTGTTGGACAGAATAGAGATTCTGGCCAACAGGCTCAACATCCTTTGCAACAATGATCAGGGCAGAAGGTGGCCGTCCGCCGTCTGGGCCAGCAGCCGGACAGCAGCTAGCCCTCACGGTGCATCCTGCGCTGCCTCGGCACATCCCCATACCGTCATTGCGAGGAGGCGAAGCCGACGAAGCAATCCATGATTCCGCTCTCGCGGCCCTGGATTGCTTCGCTGCGCTCGCAATGACGGTGTGGGTTGGAGAGGGGAAGCTAGAGGGCAGAACCGATGGAACCTCCGCCTCGATTGACCGGCTCTCGGCGTCGCTGATACACATCGCGACGACGGTTCCCCTAGGGGATCAAAAGGGAACACGGTGGCGCCCCCGATCTAAGGTGAGGGGGCGGAATCCGTGGCTGCCCCCGCAACTGTCAGCGGATCGCCGAGCGTCCTCGTGGCCCCTCAAGGGCCATGCCACTGCCCGCGCGCGGGTGGGAAGGCAGGCGCGAAGCCATGATCCGCGAGCCAGGAGACCTGCCGTCGCAGCGCAACCCGTTTCCCGGGCGGGGTGGCCCGGGCAGGAGGTTTTCGTGGCGGCATTCCGGTCTTTCTCTTCGCATGTCCTGGCCCTGGCCGGGCTTCTCGTCCTGTCGCCGGCGGCCTGGGCCGACCCGACGCAGTATCCGCTGACCATCCGCAACTGCGGCGTCGACATCACCGTCGCCAAGGCGCCGCGGCGCGCCGTGTCGATCGGGCAGAGCAGCACCGAGATCCTGCTGTCGCTCGGCCTGGCCGACCGCATCGTCGGCACCGCCGTCTGGTTCGGCCCGGTGCTGCCGGCCTATGAGGCGGCGAACGCCAGGATCCCGCGCCTGGCCGACAACGACCCCAGCTTCGAATCCGTGGTCGGCAAGGAGCCGGAGCTGGTGACGGCCCAGTTCGAATGGCATGTCGGGCCGCAGGGTTCGGTCGGCACCCGCGAGCAGTTCGCCGGCCTCGGCATCCCGACCTACATCTCGCCGGCCGATTGCGTCGAGAAGGACAATTCCGGCGGCGGCGACGGCGTGCGCAAGCAGCTGTTCAGCATGGACCTCGTCTATCAGGAGGTCCGCGACCTGGCGCGGATCTTCGACGTCGCCGACCGCGGCGAGGCGCTGGTCGCCGACCTGCGGCAGCGCGAGGCCGCGGCCATCGCCTCGGTGGCGGGCGCCCGGCTCGACAATGTGCCGATGGTGTTCTGGTTCTCCAGCAAGGAGGTCGCGGGCGAGGCCTTCGTCGCCGGCAAGAACGGCGTGCCCGCCTGGATCCTGCAGCAGCTCGGTGCCCGCAACGTCATCACCACCGAGGAGGAGTGGCCGCTGGTGAGCTGGGAGCGCATCGCCGCCGCCAACCCCGCGATCATCGTGATGGCGGAGATGAGCCGCCGCCGCTACGCCGCCGACGACACCGCGGTGAAGCTGACCTTCCTCGCCACCGACCCGGTCACCAGCCGGCTCGAGGCGGTCAAGGACAAGCGCATCGTGGTGATGGACGTGCAGGCGATGCAGCCCYCGATCCGCGCCGTCGACGGCATCGAGGCGGTGGCCCGCGGCATCAAGAGCTTCGGGCTCGGGGGATGAGGCCGCTGCTCGGCGACGGCTGGGGCGTCCGCGCCCTGCTGGCCGTGCTGTCCCTGGCGGCGCTGGTCGCGGCCATCGCCCTGGCCGTGTCGATCGGCGAGATGGCGATCCCGCTGGCCACCACGGTCCAGGCGCTGGCCAACCGGCTGTTCGGCGCCGGCTTCGCGCTCAGCCCGATCCAGGAAGGCGTGATCTGGGACTACCGGCTCAGCCGGGCCCTGGTCGCGGCCTGCTGCGGCGCCGCGCTGGCCCTGTCCGGCGCGATCCTGCAGGCGCTGCTGCGCAACCCGCTGGCCGAGCCCTATGTCCTCGGCATCTCCGCCGGGGCGTCGACCGGCGCCGTCGCGGTGATGATCGCGGGCTTCGGCGGCGGCGCCATCTCGCTGTCCGGCGGCGCCTTCATCGGCGCCGTCCTGGCCTTCGTCCTGGTGTCGCTGCTGGCGGCCGGAGTCGGCGGCGGCATCGACCGCGTGATCCTGGCCGGCGTCGCCGGGTCGCAGCTGTTCAACGCCCTGACCTCCACCATCGTCACCACCTCGGCCAATGCCGAGCAGGCGCGCGGCGTGATGTTCTGGCTGCTCGGCAGCCTCGGCGGGGTGCGCTGGCCGGATGTGCAGGTCGCGGTGCCGGTCGCGGCGATCGGCTTCGTCCTGTGCATCCTGCACGCCCGCGCGCTCGACGCCTTCACCTTCGGGGCCGACGCCGCCGCCTCGCTCGGCATCGCCGTCACCCGGGTGCGCGTGGTGCTGTTCGCGGCCACCGCGGCGATGACGGCGACCATGGTCAGCATCGTCGGATCGGTGGGGTTCGTCGGCCTCGTCATCCCCCATGCCGCGCGCTTCCTGGTCGGGCCGGGCCACGCCAGGCTGCTGCCGGCCACGGCGATGATCGGCGCCATCTTCATGGTGCTGGCCGACATCGTCTCCCGCATCATCATCCCGCAGCAGATCCTGCCGATCGGCGTGGTCACCGCCCTGTTCGGCGCGCCGGCCTTCGCCGTGCTGCTCTATCGGGCGAGGCGGGCGGCATGACCATCGCCACGCACGACGTGCGCTGGGCCGCCGGCGGCCGGATGATCGTCGACGGCGTCACGCTGCAGGCGGCGCCCGGCCGGATGCTGGGCCTGCTGGGCCCGAACGGCGCCGGGAAATCCACTTTGCTGCGCCTGATCTGCCGCCTGCGCCGGGTCGAGAGCGGCGTGATCACGCTCGGCGGTGCGGACATAGCGGACCTGCCCCGCGCGGCCATCGCCCGCCGCGTCGCCCTGGTCGAGCAGCAGGCGGCGACCGACATGCAGGTGTCGGTGCTCGACGTCGTCCGGCTCGGCCGCACCCCGCATCGCGGCCCGCTGTCGCCCTGGGGCGACCGCGACGACGCTGCGGTGGAGGACGCGCTGCGCCGGGTCGGGCTGGACGGCAAGCGCGGCCAATCCTGGCACACTTTGTCGGGCGGCGAGCGGCAGCGGGTGCAGATCGCGCGCGCCTTGGCCCAGACCCCGTCCGAGCTGCTGCTGGACGAGCCGACCAACCATCTCGACGTGCAGCACCAGCTCGAGATCCTGGCTTTGGTCGGCCGGCTGCCGGCGACCAGCATCGTCGCGCTGCACGACCTCAACCTGGCCGCCATGTTCTGCGACGCCGTGGCGCTGCTGCAGGACGGGCGGGTGGTCTGCGCCGGGCCGCCGGAGGAGATCCTGACCCAGGCCCGGATCCGCGAGGTGTTCGGGGTGCGGGCCCATGTCGAGCGGTCGCCGCATCACGGCCGGCCGCATATCCACTACCTGCCGGGGTAGGGATGGGTCGACCCGGGCTCGACGCGTTGCCTCTCCCGTCGCGCGAGACCTCTCCAGAATTCCCAGCACCGTCATTGCGAGCGCAGCGAAGCAATCCAGGGGCCGCACGCACTGGCCCCTGGATTGCTTCGTCGGCTTCGCCTCCTCGCAATGACGGCGAGGGTGGGTGTTACGAAAGGATCTGGCCACGCGGGAGAGGCCACGCGCTGAGCCGCGGCAGATGGCTTCAGGCTTGACATCCGGCCCGGAATGGCGTTTTTCACCGCTTCCATTCCTGGGAACGTGGGTCCGGCGCATGAGCCGGCGCCCCGCCTTGCCTTTGGCAGGGCCTACCGGGACAACATGAGAGAGGATCGAGCGCGTGAGCAAGCGCCTGAATTCGAAGCACAAGATCGACCGCCGCCTCGGCGTCAACCTCTGGGGCCGTCCGAAGAGCCCGCTGAACAACCGCGATTACCGCCCGGGCCAGCACGGCCAGCGGCGCACGAAGCCGACCGATTTCGGCACCCAGCTGATGTCCAAGCAGAAGCTGAAGGGCTATTACGGCAATATCGGCGAGAAGCAGTTCCGCCGCCTGTTCGAAGAGGCCGTGCGCCGCAAGGGCGACACCGGCGAGAACCTGATCGGCCTGCTGGAGCGCCGCCTGGACACCGTCGTCTACCGGATGAAGTTCGTCCCGACCGTGTTCGCCGCCCGCCAGATCGTCAACCACGGCCATGTCCTGGTGAACGGCAAGCGCCTCAACATCGCCTCCTACCAGGTCAAGGACGGCGACGTGATCGAGATCAAGCAGAAGTCGCGTGAGCTGCCGGTGATCCTCGGCGCGATCTCGTCCTCCGAGCGCGACGTGCCGGACTACATCGAGGTCGACCACAGCACCTTCAAGGGCAAGATCGTGCGCAGCCCGGCCCTGGCCGATGTGCCGTACCCGGTCCAGATGGAGCCGAACCTGGTGGTCGAGTTCTACAGCCGCTGATCTGAGCCGGCTGTTTCGACGAAGAGAAAGGGCGCCCGCGGGCGCCCTTTCTTGTTTCAGCCGACGCCGTGGCGCGGGGCCACCGGCAGCCTCGCGCGCCGGGTGGCGTCGAAGGTGAACAGGGCCAGCCCGGCCCAGATGCAGGCGAAGGTCACCAGCGTGGCCGGCCGCAGTGGCTCCTCGAACACCAGCGTGGCCAGCACCAGGTTGATGCTCGGCGCCAGGTATTGCAGCAGCCCGACGGTCGACAGCGGCAGGTGCCGCGCCCCGATCATGTACAGCACGATCGGCAGGCCGGTGATCAGGCCGGAGGCCATGATCGCCAGCGACATCACCCAGCCCTCGCCGCCGGCCGCCACCGGGCCGAAGGCGCCGGTGCCCTGGCTCCACAGCCACAGCAGATAGGCCAGGCAGGCCGGCAGCAGGAAGCCGGTCTCGACCATCAGCCCGACGAAGGGGTCGATCTTCTCGCGCTTGCGGATCAGGCCGTAGAAGCCCCAGGTCGAGGCCAGGACCAGGGCGATCCAGGGGATCTCGCCGGCGCCGATCACCGAGACCACGACGCCGGCTGCAGCCAGCACGACGGCCGCGACCTGCAGCCGGCCCAGCCGCTCGCCCAGGAAGGCGACGCCGAGCAGCACGTTGAGCAGCGGGCTGAGATAGTAGCCGAGTGCCGACTGCACCAGATAGCCGTTCAGCACCGCCCAGATGAACACGCTCCAGTTGACGGTCATCAGCGTGGTGGTGGTGCAATAGGTCAGGAAGCGGCGGCGGCTGCGCAGCACGTCGCCGATCTCGCGCAGCCGCCCCAGGGCCAGCAGCAGCAGGCCCAGCATGACCACGCTCCACAGGATGCGGTGCGCCACGATCTGCCAGGGGCCGATATGCTCCACCGCCTTGAAGTAGAGCGGCGCGAAGCCCCAGATCAGGAAGGCGCTGAGCGCGGCGCCGGCCCCGAAGCTGGGGCGGCTGCGGCTGGATTGGGCGTCCATGATCGTCCCGATCAGCCGGCCACGGCCCGGGCCCGGACCAGCCGGTCGCGGCCGGCGCCGAGGCCGGCCAGGGCCGCGACGGTGCCGATCGCCAGGATCAGCAGCCCGGCCGCAGTCCAGCCGCCGGTCCAGTCGTGCAGCAGGCCGATCAGCAGCGGCCCGCCCGACGCCAGGGTGTAACCGACACCCTGCGACATCGAGGACAGATGGGCCGCGACATGGGCGTCCGGCGTGCGCAGCACCACCAGGGTCAGCGCCACGGCGAAGGCGGCGCCCTGGCCGATGCCCAGCAGCACAATCCACAGCCAGATCGTGCCCAGCGGCGCGAAGATGCAGCCCAGGAACCCGGCCAGCGAGAACGCCATGCACAGCACCGCCGCCAGCTTCTGGTCGCGGCCGCGGGTCGCTAGCGACGGCGCCACCAGCGCGGCGGCGACCTGGACCATGATCGAGACCGAGACCATGATCCCGGCGGCCACGCCGTCGACGCCACGGTCGCGCAGGATCGGGGCCAGCCAGCCGAAGACGCTGTAGGCCAGCGACGATTGCAGCCCCATGAACAGCGTGACCTGCCAGGCCAGCGGATCGGTCCACAGGCCACGGACGGTGAAGCGGGCATGGGCGGCCGGGCCCCGGCGCGGCGGGATCTGGGTCAGCCAGACCAGCGCGGCGATGATCGCCGGGATGGCCCAGAAGGCCAGGGCCGCGGCCCAGGACCCGTCGGCCGCCCGGGCGAGCGGCAAGGTGCTGCCGGCGGCGACCGCGGCGCCGGCGCATAGCGCCATGGTGTAGACCCCGGTCATCAGCGCCGCCTTGTCCGGGAAGTCGCGCTTGACGATGCCCGGCAGCAGCACGTTGGTGACGCCGATGCCGGCGCCGGCCAGGACGGCGCCCAGCAGCAGGGCAGGGGTCGTGCCCAGGCCGCGCAGTGCGGTGCCGGCCGCCAGCACCAGCAGCAGCGCCAGGATCGCCCGCTCGGTGCCCAGCCGCCGGCTGATCCGCGGCGCCAGCACGCCGAACAGGCCGAGGCAGACCACCGGCGCCGTGGTCAGCAGGCTGGCCGTGCCGGCGGAGATGCCGGTGTCGGCGATGATCTCCTTCAGCACCGGGCCCAGGCTCGACAGCGCCGGCCGCAGGTTCAGCGCGATCAGGACCAGGCAGACCACCAGCAGCCACCCGGCCTTGAGCGGCGACGCCGGCGCCGGGATGTCGTCGACCTCGGCGTCGATCAGCAACTCGTCGGCAAGGGCAGGGGGCACGGCCCGGGCCTTCCGATCCTGCTCGGCTGTCGACACCACGGGGTTCCTCCTGGCCACGAAACGATATCCGCCCCGGCGGATCGCGGGGCGGTTGCCGCCATTCTGGACCGGAGTGGGGTCTCGTCGCCCGTCCCACCTCGTCATGCCAGGGTCCAGGGCTCGGCATGGCCACGCTGCCGCTGACCAATGCTGTATCGAAAACCATCAAATATACACTTTGATTCGAGATCGCGCACCCTCCGTTCGGCTGATGCCGAACGAAGCGTTTCCAAGCAGGTTGAGTGTTCCTCTTCAGGCCGTCCATGTGCGCCCTTGTCGAATATCGAGAAGCGTGGCGCTGCGCCGGATCCGGCCGGGAGATCGTGCGGTTTGAACGGAAGGCATAGTCACGATGGCGATCATTCCAGGAACCCCCGGCAACGATTCCCTGAACGGGACTGCCTTTGCCGACACCATCGACGGGCTGGCGGGCAACGACACGCTGCGCGGATATGGCGGCAATGACATCCTCCGCGGCGGCACCGGCACCGACTACATGTATGGCGATGTCGGCGATGACCGGATCGAGACCGGCGGGGGCGGCGGCGACTACGGCTATGGCGGCGACGGCGCCGATACCCTGATCGGGTCGGCCGATGCCGAGACTCTCTACGGCGATGCCGGGAACGACGCGATCTACGGCCAGGCCGGCAACGACACGATCTATGGCGGCGCCGACAACGACACGCTCAGCGGCGGCGACGGCGACGACTACGTCGCCACCGGCACCGGGATCGACAAGGTGGATGGCGGCGCCGGCATCGACACGCTGTATGTCGACCGCACCAGCACCACCACCGGAGTCAGCTTCACCCTGAATGGCGCCACCGGCAGCGACGGCAGCTGGGCGGCCAATATGGAGCTGATGACCTACTATGCCGGGACCGGCAACGACACCATCACGGGTGCCGGCGGCAACGACACGATCTATGGCGGCGCCGGCACCGATGTCCTGAACGGGGCGGCAGGCGCCGATAACCTCAACGGTGGGCTCGGCACAGACACGCTCGGCGGCGGCGACGGCAACGACAGCCTCTCGGGGAATGACGGCAACGATACGCTCCGCGGCGGCGCCGGCACGGACTACATGTACGGCCAGGCCGGCGACGACCGGATCGAGACCGGCGGGGGCGGCGGCGACTACGGCTATGGCGGCGACGGGGTCGATACCCTGATCGGGTCGGCCGATGCCGAAAGCCTCTACGGCGATGCCGGCAACGATGCCATCTACGGCCTGGCCGGCAACGACACGCTCAATGGCGGTGCCGACAACGACACGCTCAGCGGCGGCGACGGCGACGATTATATCTCCACCGGCGTCGGGGCCGATATCGTCGATGGCGGCGCCGGCACCGACACGCTGTATGTCGACCGCGGCACCACCTCGACCGGGGTCAGCTTCACCCTGAACGGCGCCGCCGGCAGCGATGGCAGCCGGGCGACCAGCATGGAGCTGATGACCTATTACGCCGGAACTGGCAACGACACCATCACCGGGGCCGGCGGCACCGACACGATCTATGGCGGCGGCGGCACCGATGTCCTGAACGGGGCGGCAGGCGCCGACAACCTCAATGGCGGAGCCGGCACCGACACGCTCGGCGGCGGCGACGGCAACGACAGCCTCTCGGGCAATGACGGCAACGACATCCTCCGCGGCGGCGCCGGCACGGACTACATGTACGGCAATGCCGACAACGACCGGATCGAGACCGGCGGGGGCGGCGGCGACTATGGCTATGGCGGCGACGGCGCCGACACGCTGATCGGGTCGGCCGACGCCGAGTCCCTTTACGGCGATACCGGCAATGACGTGATCTCCGGCCTGGCCGGCAACGACACGCTCAATGGCGGTGCCGACAACGACACGCTCAACGGTGGCGACGGCGACGACTATATCTCCACCGGCGTCGGGGTCGATATCGTCGATGGCGGTGCCGGCACCGACACGCTTTATGTCGACCGCACCCTTCTCTCGACCGGGGTCAGCTTCACCTTGAACGGTGTCGCCGGCAGCGACGGCAGCAAGGCGGTCAACATGGAGCTGATGACCTACTATGCCGGGTCGGGCAACGACACCATCACCGGGGCCGGCGGCAACGACACGATCTACGGCTATGCCGGAACCGATGTCCTGGCCGGGGCGGCAGGCAACGACTATCTCCGCGGCGGGATCGGCGCCGATACGCTCACTGGCGGCGACGGCAACGACACTGCCTATGGCGATGAGGGCAACGACACGCTCCGTGGCGGCGCCGGCACCGATTACCTCTATGGCGGACTCGATAACGACCTGATCGAGACCGGCGGGGGCGGCAACGATTACGGCTATGGCGGCGACGGCACCGATACCCTGGTCGGGTCGGCCGATTCCGAGAGCCTCAACGGCGATGCCGGCAACGACACCCTCACCGGGGCGGCCGGCAACGACTGGCTCTATGGCGGGGCCGACACCGACGTCCTGCGGGGCGATGCCGGAGCCGACCACCTCGACGGCGGCACCGGCATCGACACCGCCAGCTACTACACCGGCACGGTCGGGGTTGCGGTCAGCCTCGTCACCGGCCTCGGCAGCGGCGGCGACGCCCAGGGCGACATTCTGAGCGGTATCGAGAACATCTCCGGCAGCCAGGGCAGCGACAGCCTGGTCGGGAACGCCGGCGCTAACATCCTGCAGGGCTGGAACGGCAATGACGTGCTCACTGGCGGCGACGGCAAGGACACGCTGGCCGGCGGCGCCGGAGCCGACCGCTTCGTCTACAACGCCATCGCCCAGAGCCCGGTGGGCGCCGATGCCGACCGGATCACCGATTTCAGCCACGCCCAGGGCGACCGCATCGACCTGTCGGTGATCGACGCCAACACCATTGCCGCCGGCAACCAGGCCTTCACCTTCATCGGCTCGGGCCTGTACACCGGCGTCGCGGGCCAGCTGCGCTACAGCCAGGTCGCGGGCGTCACCACCATCGCCGGTGACGTCAACGGCGATGGCACGTCCGACTTCCACATCCAGCTGACCGGCGCGATCGCCCTGGTGGCGGCCGACTTCGTGCTGTAGCCGTCAGTATCAGGCCGACATGACAATGCCCGCCCCGGGAGGGGCGGGCATTGGTCTGGATCGAAGACGCTGGCCTCAGCCCTGGGCGGCGACGGCGATGCCCTTGCCTTCCAGCAGCTCCTGCAGCTCGCCGGTCTGGAACATCTCGCGGACGATGTCGCAGCCGCCGACGAACTCGCCCTTGACGTAGACCTGCGGGATGGTCGGCCAGTTCGAGAACTCCTTGACGCCCTGGCGCAGGCTAGGGTCGGTCAGGATGTCGATGCCCTTGAACGGCACGCCGAGATGGGTCAGCACCTGCACAACCGCGGCGGAAAAGCCGCATTGCGGGAACACCGGGGTGCCCTTCATGTAGACGACGACGTCGGTGCCGGAAATGTCGCTGCGGATGCGCTCGAAGACGGGATTGTCCATGGGATACTCGCTGGCTGAGGGTCAGGCTTCGGCGGCGGTGGTGTGCAGCATCAGCGCATGCAGCTCGTTGCCCATCCGGCCGCCGAGGGCCTGATAGACCATCTGGTGCTGCTGCACGCGGCTCTTGCCGGTGAAGGCGGAGCTGGTGACGTAGGCGGCATAGTGGTCGCCGTCGCCGCGCAGATCCTCGATCCGCACCTCGGCGCCGGGCAGGCCATCCTTGATCAGGCGGACGATCTCCGCCGGTTCCATCGCCATCTCACGCTTCTCCAGCCTGGACGATATCGGTCATGTATCCGGGCAGCCACGCCTCGTTGACGCGGCGCAACTCAGCCACGGATATGGCACTGCCGTCCTTGCGCTTCAACACGTCGCCGCCGGTGCGCCCGATGATTTGCGCTGGCACGCCCGCCGCCCGGGCCCATGCCAGCAGCGCTTCGCCATCGGTCGCAGTCACCAGGTAGCGGCCCTGGTCCTCGCCGAACAGCAGCCCGGCCTCGGCCGGAAGATCCACCGTGGCGCCGATCCGCCCGGCCATCGCCATCTCCGCCAGGGCGACATAGAGGCCGCCGTCGGACAGGTCGTGGCAGGCGGTGGCCGTGCCGTCCTGGATCAACGCGCGGACGAGATCGCCGTTGCGGCGCTCGGCCGCCAGGTCGACCGGCGGCGGTGCGCCATCCTCGCGGCCATGGATCTCGCGGGCATACAGCGAGACGCCGAGATGCCCCTTGGTCTCGCCGATCAGGACAACGGCTTCGCCGGCGTCCTTGAAGCCGAGCCGGACATGGCGCCCGCCGTCCGCGATGAGGCCGACGCCGCCGATCGCCGGGGTCGGCATGATGCCTTCGCCCGAGGTCTCGTTGTAGAGCGAGACATTGCCGGAAACGACAGGAAAATCAAGCGCTAAGCAAGCGGCCTTCATGCCCTGGATGCAGCCGACGAACTGGCCCATGATCCGCGGCTTCTCGGGGTTGCCGAAGTTCATGTTGTCGGTGATCGCCAGCGGCAGGGCGCCGGTGGCGGTCAGGTTCCGCCACGCCTCGGCGACAGCCTGGGCGCCGCCCGCCTCGGGGTCGGCCAGGCAGTAGCGCGGGGTGCAGTCGGTGGTGATGGCCAGGATCTTGCCGGTGCCGTGCACCCGCACCAGCGCCGCATCGGCCTGGCCGGACAGGGCGATCGTGTCGGCGCCGACCTGGCTGTCATACTGTTCCCAGATCCAGCGCTTGGAGGCGAGGTCGGGGCAGGCCAGAAGGCGCGTCAGCACCGTCTCCGCCGTGTCCGGCAGGGGCAAGGACGCGGCCGCGATCTCCGGCTGCTTCGGCGTCGGCTCCCACGGCCGGGCATAGTTCGGCGAGGCGTCGACCAGCTCCGCCACCGGCATATCGGCCCAGACCATGCCGTGCATCTTCAGCACCATGCGGCCGGTGTCGGTGACCCGGCCGATCACGGCGAAGTCCAGCTCCCATTTGCGGAAGATCGCCTCGGCCTCGGCCTCGCGGCCGGGCTTCAGCACCATCAGCATCCGCTCCTGGCTCTCCGACAGCATGATCTCGTAGGGGACCATGCCGGTCTCGCGCTGCGGCACGTGGTCGAGGTCCAGCTCGATGCCGCAGCCGCCCTTGCTCGCCATCTCGACCGAGGAGGAGGTCAGGCCGGCCGCGCCCATGTCCTGGATGGCGACGATGGCGTCGGTGGCCATCAGCTCCAGGCAGGCCTCGATCAGCAGCTTCTCGGTGAAGGGGTCGCCGACCTGCACGGTCGGGCGCTTCTCCTCCGACGCCTCGTCGAACTCGGCCGAGGCCATGGTGGCGCCGTGGATGCCGTCGCGCCCGGTCTTGGAGCCGACATAGACCACCGGGTTGCCGATGCCGCCGGCGGCCGAATAGAAGATCTTGTCGGTGCCGGCCACGCCCACGGTCATGGCGTTGACCAGGATGTTGCCGTTGTAGGAGGCGTGGAAATTGGTCTCGCCGCCCACCGTCGGCACGCCGACGCAGTTGCCATAGCCGCCGATGCCGGCGACCACGCCGGCCACCAGGTGCCGGGTCCTGGCGTGGTCCGGGCTGCCGAAGCGCAGCGCGTTCATGTTCGCCACCGGCCGCGCGCCCATGGTGAACACGTCGCGCAGGATGCCGCCGACACCGGTCGCGGCGCCCTGGTACGGCTCGATGAAGCTCGGGTGGTTGTGGCTCTCCATCTTGAAGATGGCGGCCTGGCCGTCGCCGATGTCGATCACGCCGGCATTCTCACCCGGGCCGCAGATCACCCAGGGTGCTTCGGTCGGCAGCTGCTTCAGCCAGCGGCGGGAGGATTTGTAGGAGCAGTGCTCCGACCACATCACCGAGAAGATGCCGAGCTCGGTCAGCGTCGGCATCCGGCCCATGATCGTCTGGGTCAGGGCGAACTCATCGGCGGTCAGGCCGAACTCCGCCGCCAGCGCCTGGGTGACTTCGGGTTCTGCCGGGAGGTTGCTGGCGGGGGCGTTGGACGATGCGGTCATGAAAGGATCTGCACCAGGCCTTCGAACATGGCACGGCCGTCGGTGTCGCCGTGCTCCGGCTCCGCGGCGCGCTCGGGGTGGGGCATCATGCCGAGCACCCGCCGGTTCTCGGACAGGATGCCGGCGATGTCGTTCAGGCTGCCGTTCGGATTGCCGCGGCCGTCCTGGTCGGCGATGTAGCGGAAGGCGACGCGGTCCTCGTCCTCCAGCCGCTTCAGCGTGTCCGGGTCTGCGAAGTAGCAGCCGTCATGGTGCTGGATCGGGATGCGCACCGTCTGCCCGGCATTGTAGCCGCGGGTGAACGGGCTGTTCGAGGTTTCGACCCGCATCGCCACGGCGCGCGAGACGAATTTCAGCCCGGCGTTGCGCAGCAGGGCGCCGGGCAGCAGCCCGGCCTCGGTCAGGATCTGGAAGCCGTTGCAGATGCCGACGGTCGGCACGCCGCGGGCCACCGCCTGGCGGATCGCGCCCATAATCGGCGACTGTGCCGCCATGGCGCCGGAGCGGAGATAGTCGCCATAGGAGAAGCCGCCGGGGATGGCGATCAGGTCGGTCGGCGGCAGCTCGGTGTCGCGGTGCCAGACCATGTGGGTCGGCCGTCCGGTCGCGTGGGAGAGTGCCACGGCGAGGTCTCGGTCGGCGTTCGATCCCGGGAAGACGATGACGGCGGCTTGCATGCGCGGGATGTAGCGGTCCCGCCGGGCCTTGGCAAGGGCGCCGCTGGCGGTGCTGGCATGCAGGGCATCGCAGCCTCGGCCTGCGGTACGCGGAGAAGAAAATGGCCGGCTCCGCAGGGTGACGGAGCCGGCCGGCAGGCCAGTCGCAGGGGGAGGCTACAGGCGGAGAAGCAGGTCGCGCGGGTCGCTGGCGGGGGCGGGGCCATCGACCCCGATGTCGCGCAGCATGTGGTCGTCCAGCGCCTCCATCGGCAACCGGCTGATGCGGCGGGCGCCAAGCGTGGCCGTGACGGCGCCGATCAGGGCGCGCAGGCCGGAGCGGCTGGTCGGCAGGGCGGCGCGATGCAGGATGTGGTCGGTGCAGGCGGTCGTCATGGTATTTCCCTTTCCGGCAGGGCGTTCGATCGGTCATCGGGAACACCATGAGGATCGCGTTCTGGAGAACAAACCGCAAACAGGATATTCTCTTGGACGGGATAAGAGAATCTATCGAGCCGACGAGGGAACCATGCGCCGTCGCCTGCCGCCGCTGAACGGGATCCGCGCCTTCGAGGCCTCGGCGCGTCACGAGAGCTTCACCCGCGCCGCCGAGGAGTTGGCGGTGACCCAGGCCGCGGTCAGCCAGCAGGTGCGGCGGCTGGAAGACTGGCTGGGCGCCAAGCTGTTCGACCGCACCGAGGGTGGGCTGGAGCTGACCGACACCGGCCGCAACTACCTGCCGGTGCTGCGCGACGCCTTCGACGCCATCGCCGAGGCCACGGCCCGGATCCGGCCGCCGCCGCATTCCGGCATCCTCACCGTGTCGGCGATCCCGTCCTTCATCCGCAAATGGCTGGTGTCGCGGATGCCGTCCTTCAACGAGCAGCAGCCCGAGATCGACGTCAATCTCGACGCCGAATCCCGGCTGATCGACTTCAGTCGCGACCGGGTCGACTGCGCCATCCGCTTCGGCAGCGGCGCCTGGGAGGGGGTGGTGGCGGAGAAGCTGTTCTCCGAGGACACCTTCCCGGTGTGCAGCCCGGCGCTGGTCGAGGCCGGCCTGTGCCAGCTGGAGGATCTGCGCCGCTTCCGCCTGCTGCACGACGAGACGCTGGTGCAGTGGAAGCACTGGCTGCGGGCGGCGGGGATGGAGGAGCTCGGCTGGGTCCGCGGGCCGCGGACGCAGGATTCGGCGCTGCTGATCCAGATGGCGATCGAAGGCCAGGGCGTGGCGCTGGCGCAGCGGGTGCTGGTGATGGACGACCTGCGCGCCGGCCGGCTGGTCCGGCCGTTCGAGCTGTCACTGAAGAGCGACCGTCTGAAGAGCGACTACGCCTATTATTTCGTGGCGCCGCCGACCGCCCTCAGCCGGCCCCTGGTGCGGGCCTTCCGCGACTGGCTGTTCGCCATGGCCGCGGAGGCCGAGGCCTCGCCGGAGGAGCCGATGGCGCTGCCGGCGGCGTAGTCGGGGACCGTCGGCTCGGGGGAGTTTCAGGCCATGATGAAATGATGCCGAGCGTGCTCGGTGCGATCGCTTCGGCGCTGTTAACACATTGTTTTCTTGTATTAATCGGCGATCACGTTCATGCTATGTTCTATGAACAAGGCGCAGACCGATTCGGCCCCCGAGGCCCCGGCCGCTCCGCAGGAGGAGCGGGCGGCGGATCTGTGCGTGGTGGCGGAGCTGGTCGAGATCCAGATGTCGATCGCCCGGGCGACGCAGCAGGAGGCGCTGCAGGCGCCGCAGCCCGGGGTCGATTACTGCCAGCGGATCGCCACCGTCTCGCGCGCCGTGCGGCTGACCCTGCTGCTCAAGGACAAGCTGTCGCGCCAGGCCGCCGAGCGGCGCAAGGCCGCGGCGCAGCGCGAGGCGGCGCAGGAGGACTGGCACGCGCTGCGGGTCCGGCTGGCGATGATGGCGGCCGCCTCTGAGGTGTCCGAGGACGAGGAGGAGGCCGACCGCCGCGCCGACGAGGTGTGCGAGCGGCTGGAGCGGCCGGAGGTGGCGGAGCTGGTGGAAGCCAGCCGGGCCGAGGTCGCGGTGGCGGCCTTGTGCCGGCGCTGGGGCTATCCGGTGCAGGTGAAGCAGTGGCTGGAGATGGCCGACGAGGCTTTGGAGGAGCTGGGCTTCATTCCGCCGGAGGACGGCGAGGACGACGAGGATCCGCCCAAGCCTCGTTCCGCGGCTCCCGGCCGCCGCAAGCCGCCGGACACGGGGTGACCGCGTAGGTTGGGTTCGCGTCTTCGCGAACCCAACACGTTGCCGCCAGCGCGGCCCCCGATCCTGTTGGGTTCGCTGCCGCGAACTCAACCTACGAAACCCGAATTGTTTTGCCTCTCCCGCCCTGCGGGCGGGGCCGGAGGCGCTTGCACCTCCGGTTGAAGGCCCTTTGCCGAGGCCCCGCTCTACGCCAACGCTTCGTCGAAGAATGTCAGCAGCCGCTTCCAGTGCCGCTCGGCGCCGGTCTCGTTGTAGACGCTGTGGTCGGGCACCGCCCAGCCATGCGCCATGCCGACATAGTTCTCGATGATGTGGTCGACGCTGCCCCGCCGCAGGGCTTCGGCCAGCCGGGCGGACTGCTCCGGCGGGAAGCTGTTGTCGACCTCGGCGACGCCGACATAGACGCGGCCCTTGATCTGGTCGGCGAGCAGATGCGGGCTGTCGGGCGCCTCGCTGGCCAGGTTGCCGCCATGGAAGCTCGCCGCCGCGCCGATCCGGTCGGCATAGGCGGCCGCCGCAGTCAGAGCGCGGGCGCCGCCCATGCAGTAGCCGACGGCGCCGATCGGGCCCGCGACCTTCTCCGCGTCGAACACGTCCAGGAAGGCGGCGGTGTCGCGCCGCGTCATCTCCTGGCTGGTCTCGCGCAGCATCGTCATGATCTGGGCCCGGGCGGTGTCGTCGGCGAAGGACGCGCCGGTGAACGGGCCATACGCCCCGAACCGGTAGAACAGGTCCGGCAGCAGCACCACATGGCCCGAATCGGCCAGCCGCTGCGCCATGCCCGCCAGCGAGGCCCGCGGGCCCATCGCATCCATGTAGAGGATGACGCCGCGCAGCGTCTTGCCGGCCGCGGCAGCACTGTCGGGGTGGAACAGCGCCGCCTTGGCCGTCCCGTCCGACGTCTTGATCTGGAGGTCGCGCCTCATCTGCCAATCCTTGGTGGCTCGCCCCGGCCGCGGGAGCGCCATCGAGAAGGAGCGGCCGTGGCGGGAGCATAGCCCTCATTCCCGCCAGAAGGGCTTGCGGCGCATGGTCTCGACCTGGTCGCGGCGCAGGCCGAGGTCGCACAGGGTTTCGTCGTCCATGCGTTGCATCCGGCTGCGCGCCTGGATACGGGCGTACCACAGCGCCGGCAGGGCTGCGACGCGGCGGAGCAGGGCAAGGATGGGGTTCGGCCGCTTGCGGGGTGCCGCGCGGCGTTCGTCGATGCAGAAGCTGGTCATGATACGGTCCTGATCGAGGGTTGAAGATCAGGGGTCGACCCGTGCCCCTAAGATCGGTCCTGGCGGCCGTGGCCGCAAACGGGATAGTCTGGCCCTAGACCAACAAAAACTTGGCCTGTGGAGCTCGGAATGGGATGGCGGCTGCCTCCGCTGAACGGTGTTCGGGCCTTCGAGGCGTCGGCGCGGCATCGCAGCTTCACCCGGGCCGCGGCCGAGCTGTCGGTGACCCAGGCCGCGGTCAGCCAGCAGGTGCGCCGGCTGGAGGACTGGCTGTCGGTCAAGCTGTTCCACCGGCGCGAGAACAGCCTGGAACTGACCGAGGCCGGCCGCACCTATCTGCCCCTGGTCAGTGCCGCCCTGGCCGGCATCGCCGATGCCACGGCGCAGATCGCGCCGGGCCGCACCGCCGGCGTGCTCACCATCAGCACCACCCCGTCCTTTGCCGCGAAATGGCTGACCGCCCGCCTGCAGGGGTTCACCGCGGCGCATCCCGATATCGACGTCAACGTCACCGCCTCGCTGGCCCGGGTCGATCTCGATGGCGGGGAGGCGGATTGCGCCACCCGCTGGGGCCGGGGCGGGTGGGAGGGGCTGGCATGCGACCGGCTGTTCGCCGAAGACTACTTCCCGGTGTGCAGCCCGGCGCTGCGCGACGGCCCGCCGGGGCTGCGCACGCTCGACGACCTGCGCCGGCACACGTTGCTGCACGACCAGTCCCTGGCGCCGTGGCGCGACTGGCTGCGCGCCGTCGGCATGGTGGATGTCGACTGGGTGCGAGGGCCGCGGGTCAGCGATTCCTCGCTGACCATCCAGGCGGCGATGGAAGGGCAGGGGGTGGCGCTGGTCGTGTTCTCGCTGGTCGCCGACGACCTCGCAGCGGGGCGGCTGGTGCGGCCGCTCGACCTCTCGGTGCAAAGCCCCGCCAGCTACCATTTCGTCGCCACGACCCGGGCGTTGCGCCGGCCGATCGTGCGGGCGTTCCGCGACTGGATCGTCGCCGCCGCGGCCGAGACCACCCTGGCGCCGCGCGAGCCGGTCACGTCGTCGCGCCCGGCCGATTGAGCCGCGCCCGGCCTTGCCGCACCCCGCCGGCCGGACCATCTGCCTTCCGGTGCAACGATTGGAGGAGTGACGCGTGATCGATCCGAAGAAGCTGTTCGAGGATTTCCTCGGCGGCGGCGCGAAGCAGCCCGGCGGCAAGGGCTCCGGCCTGTCCGGCAATTTCGGGACGCTGGCCACCGGCGCGGTCGGCGGCGGGTTGATCGGCCTCCTCCTCGGCTCGAAGAAGGTCCGCAAGTTCGGCGGCAGCGCGCTCGGCTATGGCGGCGCCGCGGTGCTCGGCGGCCTGGCCTACAAGGCGTGGCAGGACTGGTCGGCCAACCGGGCGCCGGCTTCGGCCCAGCCCCCGGCGCAGCAGCCGCTGGCCTTGCCGCCGCCGCGCAGCCCGTTCGATCTGGAGACGCAGAGCGCCGCCGGCGGCGGCGACGCGCGCATCGCCGTGGTGCGGGCGATGATCGCCGCGGCCAAGGCCGACGGCCATATCGATGCCGAGGAGCAGCGGGCCCTGTTCGACCGCATCGGCCAGCTCGGCCTCGGCACCGAGGAGAAGGCTTTCGTCATGGACGAGCTGGCCAAGCCGCTCGACATCGCGGCGATCGCGGCCCTGCCGGCGACGCCGGAGCAGGCGGCGGAGATCTGGCTGGCCTCACGCCTGGCGATCGATGCGGACGACCCGCGCGAGAAGGCCTATCTCGACGATCTGGCGGTGCGGCTGAAGCTGCCCGATGGGCTCGCAGCCCATCTCGAAGCGCAGGCGGCCGCGGTCGTCTGACGGGTACGTAGGTTGGGTTCGCCTCGCGAACCCAACACGTTGCCTTCGGCCATTGAAGTGTTGGGTTCGCCGCGGCGAACCCAACCTACGTCGGATCCGGCCGCCTCAGGCGACCAGATCGATCGTGTAGCTCTCGGTGACCGGGTTGGGCAGCAGCTTGCGGCACATCTCGTCGAGGCGCGCCTTGGCCTCGGCCGCATCGGCGGCGGCGATCTCGACCTCGATCACCTTGCCCTGCCGGACCTCGCCGACCTCGTCGAAGCCGAGGCCCTGCAGGGAATGGCCGATCGCCTTGCCCTGGGTGTCCAGGACACCGGGCTTCAGCATGACGTGGATGCGCGCTTTCATGGGGCGACCTGGCTCTCACGGATGTCGACGACACTTCCTTCCGGCAGGATGCCGAGGCGCCGGGCCACTTCCTGATAGGCCTCGAGGACGCCGCCGAGATCCTGGCGGAAGCGATCCTTATCGAATTTCTCGTTGGTCTGCACGTCCCACAGGCGGCAGTTGTCCGGGCTGATCTCGTCGGCCAGGACGATCCGCATCTCGTCGTTCTCGTCGTACAGCCGGCCGAACTCCAGCTTGAAGTCGACGAGCTTGAGGCCGATGCCGAGGAACAGGCCGGTGAGGTAGTCGTTCACCCGCAGCGACAGCGAGACGATGTCGTCGAGATCCTGGGCGTTGGCCCAGCCGAAGGCGGTGATGTGCTCCTCCGACACCATCGGGTCGTTGAGCTCGTCCGACTTCAAATAATATTCGATGATCGAGCGCGGCAGCGGCGTGCCTTCGGGCACGTTGAAGCGCTTGGAGAACGAGCCGGCGGCGATGTTGCGCACCACCACCTCGAGCGGAATGATCTCGACCTCGTGGATCAGCTGCTCGCGCATGTTCAGGCGGCGCATGAAATGCGTCGGCACGCCGATCTCGGACAGCCGGGTCATCAGGTACTCGGAGATGCGGTTGTTCAGCACCCCCTTGCCGGAGATGACCGCCTTCTTCGTACCGTTGTTCGCCGTCGCATCGTCCTTGAAGTACTGGACGATGGTGCCAGGCTCCGGCCCTTCGTAGAGGACCTTGGCCTTGCCTTCGTAGATGCGCCTGCGGCGGCTCATGTGGGGGCGTCCATGGTACGGTGAAGCCAACAGCAAAAAAGGGTCGGGACGTCCCACGAGGGACGTCCACGCTCGCGCACATATAGCAAGCGCGGCTCCGGTAAACAATTGCGCGCTCCCGTCCGCCTCCGGGCGTGACCGCGGCGGCCGGAGACGCTATATCCTCCGGCATGAGACGCGCTCGCTCCGGCGGGCACTGAGAGGGAATTCGGCATGACGACGTTCGATTCGCGGGGCCAGGCTTTCGAGGCGGAGTTCCAGCACGACCAGGAGCTCCTGTTCCGGATCCAGAACCGGCGCAACAAGCTGCTGGGCCTGTGGGCGGCCGAGCTGCTGGGCAAGACCGGCGCCGATGCCGAGGCCTATGCGAAGGAGGTCATCATGTCGGACTTCGAGAAGCAGACCGACGAGGACGTGCACGACAAGGTCTATGCCGACCTGAAGATCCACGACGTCGACCTGTCCGACCATCGGCTGCGCAAGAAGATGGACGCGCTGCTGGCCGTGGCGCGGCAGCAGATCATGACCGAGGCGACGCCGAAGTAGGCGGGCGCCTTCGTTGGCTGGAAAAGGGCGGCTTCGGCCGCCCTTTTCATTGGCTGAACGCCCGGTCAGCCCTTGACTGCGCCGGCGGTCAGCCCGCTGGTCATGGCGTTGCGGAAGATATAGTAGATCACCGCTGGCGGCACGGCGTAGATCAGCCCGGTCGCCATCAGCAGGTTCCACGGCGAATCGTCGGCCGACAGGAACAGGCCCAGCCCGACCGACAGCGGCGCCGCCTTCTCGCTCGACAGCAGCAGGAACGCATAGAGATATTCGTTCCAGGCCAGGATCAGCGCGTAGATGCCGATCGCCACCAGGGACGGGCGCATCAGCGGCAGGTAGACCAGGCGGAAGATCTGCAGCGGACTGGCGCCGTCCATGATCGCCGCCTCGTCCAGCTCGCGCGGCAGCTTGTCCGAGGCCTGCTTCAGCACCCAGATGGCATAGGGCGAGGCCAGCGCGATCATCGCCAGGATCAGCGCGGTCTGGGTGTCGAGCAGGCCGTAGGAGCCCATGGTCTTGTACATCGGCACCGCCAGGAAGGCGGCCGGGATCAGGTAGGTGGCCAGCGCCAGGTTCATCACCTGGCGGCCACCCTTGACCCGCAGCCGGCTGATGGCGAAGGCGGCGCAGGTGGCGACGAACAGGGTCGCGACCCCGGTGGTGACCGCGATGAAGAAGCTGTTGCCGAGCTGCAGCCAGAAATTGCTGAGATAGTAGTGCTGCTGCCGGAACACGGTGAGGAAGTTGGAGAAGGTCGGGTGCTCCGGCCAAAGCGTCCCGGCCAGGACCGCGTCCTGCGGCGAGATCGCCAGCACGAACAGGTGGTACAGCGGCACGATCGTCCACAGCACCACCGGGACGGCGATCAGCACCAGAACCGCTTCGTTCAGCCGGCGCTTCATGCCTCGCCTCCCTTGGACAGGCGCTTCACCATGACGAAGACCAGCGGCAGGACCAGCGGCATGGCGACGATGATCGAGGCGACGCCGAGGTCGAGGGCGTTGTTGCGCAGGTAGCGGATGCCGAGCGTGGCCAGCACCTGGGTGCTGTCGTTCGGGCCGCCGCCGGTCAGCAGGTAGACGCTGTTGAAGTCGCCCAGGGTCCAGATCGTCGACAGGATGGTCGAGGTGACGTAGAGCGCCGCGACCGACGGCCAGGTGACGAAGCGGAAGCGCTGCCAGCGCGAGGCGCCGTCGACCGAGGCGGCCTCATAGAGGTCGCGGGCGATGGCGAGGCGGCCGGTCAGCAGGATCAGGGTCCAGAACGGCAGCGACTTCCAGATATGGACCACGATCGTGCAGAAGAAGGCCAGCCATGGATTGGTCAGCCAGGGCGGGCCCTCGAAGATCCCGAACAGCTGGAACAGCTGCTGGTTGATCATGCCCGTCTCGGGGTTGAGCATCACCCGGAACGACAGGATGGTCGGAATCGACGGCACCGCCCAGGGCAGGATGAACAGCACCAGCAGCAGCCGGATCCACCAGCGCGGCACGGCGAAGAAGCCTGACAGGCCGAGCGCGATCACCATCTTCACGTTCACCGCGATCAGCAGGAACAGGATGGTGTTGACCGCCGCGGTCAGGAAGATCGGGTCGGCGAACAGGCGCCGGTAGCTGGCCGGGTTGGCGCCGAGATAGAGGCCGTAGCCGACCGGATAGGCCACCAGCACCAGGAACACGGCGATGTAGGGGATGAGCATGATCGCCCCCCAGGTCGCCCAGATGCGGCGATGGCTGCGATGGGCGGCGGCCGGGATCGCATGGACCGTGGTCGCGGTCATCGGCTGGTCCTCTCTCAGAAAGGGCTGCGGCCCGACCCGCGCGGCGTTGCGCGCGGGTCGGGCCGGCAGGTCGGTGCTTAACCGGCGATTTCCTTGATCCGGGCGATCATCTCATCGACCGCCTGGTCTGGCGAGACGCCGTCCTGGACCACGCGGTTCAGCGCCTTGGCCCAGACGTTTTCCGCGTTCACCGTGGTGAAATGATAGTTGTAGACGAAGGGGAAGGGCACCGTGCCCCCGGTGAACTGCTTCGACACCACGGCGCGGTGCGGGTCGCTGCCGTCGGTCCAGAACGGCCGGGCGGCGCCCGACTTGGTCGCCGGATACCAGCGGCCGACCGAACCCTCGACGAAGGGCGTCAGGTTCTCGTCCTTCAGCATGAAGGCCATGAACTCCTTGGCCTGCACCTTGTTCTTGGAGTCGGCGAAGATCACCGCGGTCTTGGTCGCCGCCAGGTTCGGCAGCGTCCCGCCATCCGGCTTCTTCGGGAATAGGGTGGTGCGGATGTTCTCTTCGTAGTTCTTCTTCGCCTGGGCCCGCTGCTCCTCGGTCAGCGTCTGGTTGGTCGAATCGTCCAGATGCTTGCTGGGGATCGAGATCGTGGCGTTGTGGGTTAGGATCGTGGTCTTATTGTGGAAGTTGACGTTGTTGTCGGTGTCGAGCCAGTTGACCGAGGAGGGCGGGGTGCAGCCGCGGGTGAAGATCGAGCTGTAAGCCTTGACCGCCTCGATCATCGCCGCCCGGTTCTCCGGCTGGTCGAGCACGATCTTGCCGCTCTCGTCGACGATCTTGACGTTGTAGGCGTTGGCCCAAGTCAGGAAGCTGAAGAAGGTGTCGGAGGCGGCGACGCTCATCGGATGGCCGATGGCGTAGATGCGCTTGCCCTTGGCGCGCAGGCCGGCCTGCACCTTGTCGCACCAGAAGTCCCAGTACGCGTTCCACTCGGTCGGGATGTCGGCCTCGCTGAAGCCGGCGTCCTGCAGCATGTCCTTCCAGTAGAAGATGTGCATGGTCTGGCGTTCGATCGGGAAGGCGTAATAGGCCTTCTGCCCGGTCTTGCCGTTCATCAGGAAGGTGGTGGCCAGCGCGTCGGGCTGGAACTGGTCCTTGATCGGATTGATGACGTCGCTGACATCCTCCAGGCGGCCCTCGAAGGCCCATTGGCCGGTGGTGCGGAAATCATAGGTGGTGCAGTAGCCGACATCCGGCGGCGTGCCGGCCTCGACCGCGGCGACCGACTTCACGATGCAGTCCTCGGTCGAATACAGCGACAGCTCGACCTTGACGCCGGTGGCCTTCTGGTAGCGGTCGATCAGGTCCGTCAGGGCGGCGTCCTCGCCCTTGTAGAACCCTTTGGTGACCCAGACGGTGAGGGTGTCCTGCGCCAGGGCGGGCAGGGCGGCGGTGAGGCCGAGGGTCAGAGCACAACCCGCCATGAGGTGGCGGAGACCGATCTTGGGCATGGAACTTCTCCCAGAACAGAGGAAAGGAAGCGGCGGCTTGTGCCGTCTTGCTGGTGGCCTCCGGACGGCCGGAAGCGGGGTTTTCAGGCGGGCCTCCTGGCGGTGGAGCCCCGTTCGACGATCTCGAAGCCGACATCGATCACCCGGGGCGGCGCCGGGGCGTCGTCCCCGGCGTCGAGGATGCGCAGCAGCAGCTCGCCGACCCGGCGGCCGATGCCTTCGGCATCGATCCGCACGGTCGACAGCGCCGGCACGCATTGCCCGCCGATCTCGAAATCGCCGAAACCCATGATCGAGACCTGCCCCGGCACGGCGATGCCGCGGCGATGGCATTCCATCAGGGCGCCGACGGCGGCGAGGTCCGAGACCGCGAACACCGCGTCGATCGGCCCGGCGGTGTCGAGCAGATGGCCCATGGCAGCGGCGCCGCCGGCGAAGGACACCGGCACGTGGCCGCGATGGACGACGGCGTCGGCCGGCAGCCCGGCCTGGTGCAGCACCTCGGTGAAGCCGACCAGCCGGGCCTCGCCGCGGAAATCATGTGAGGCGCCGCCGACCGCCGGGCCGATGCCACCGATGCGGCGGTGCCCCAGCGCGATCAGGTGCCGCGCCGCGGCCCGGCCGGCGTCGATGTTGGAGAAGCCGACGGCCCGGTCGATCGGGGCGGTCGCGCCGCAGTCCCAGATCTCGACCACCGGGATGCCGGCGCTGTGCAGCATGGTCCGCACCGCCTCGGTGTGATGCATGCCGGCCAGCACGATCGCCTCCGGCCGGCGCTCCAGCATCGCCCGCACCAGCGCTTCCTCCTCACCCATCCGGTAGAGAGTATAGCCAATCAGCAGCTGGTAGCCGGTCCGGCGCAGCGCCTCCGACAGCCCATGCGCGGTATCGGCGAAGTTGGAGTTGGTCAGCGTCGGCACCAGCGTGGCGATGAAGCCGGTGCGGCGCGACGACAGGGCGGCGGCCACCTTGTCGTCGACATAGCCGAGCTGCTCGATCGCCCGGCGGATGCGGTCGCGCGTCTCCGGCGCCACCCGGCTGCTGCCGGCCTGCACCCGGGACACGGTCATCGGTGAGACCCCGGCGAGACGGGCAACGTCCCGCATGGTCGGCCGGAAGGAACGCTTGGGCATGGCTTGGCTCTCGATCGGCCGTGCAACTGCTCCGAATCCAGCCCGGCGCCGACTGGGCCGCGCATCCCGGCGCATCCGGGCCGCGGCGGCAGGCCGGCGGGCGGGGCGGGGTCGCACGCAGGCGCAGCAGGCCACGGGACGCATCATCGGCAGGGCCGGGCGGTCCGTACGGTCAGGCGGATGCGATCGATGGCAAGCATGATGTCGGCCCTCCCCACGGCCTGAGGTCGATTTGTCGTTCTTATTGATGTGACCGGTAACATGGATGGCCGTCAGAACGCAAGAGTGAGGCCGCGTACGGTGAAAGGATCTGGCGAGGATTGGCGCGGAAATCGCGGGACGCGTTCACGCGCCGCCGGCGATGACGCGCAGCGACCCGGGGCGCCGCGCCGCGCCCACGAGCCAATCGCGATCGAACAGGTCCGCCAGTGCGCGATAGGCCGATACGGGCACCTGATCGAAGCCGTCGCTGCTGCCGCTGAGGAACTCGGCAAGACGGAGGTCGACGGCCGTGGCGTCGCCGACGTGCAGGCCGAACTGAGCCAGGTCTTCGGCCACCGAGCCTTGCCGCGGAAGATAGGCGTCGACCGAACGCAGCTGCGGGCTCGCCGCGGGCAGCCGCACCAGGACGACGCGTGTCACCGAGGGTTGGGCATCGGGGCTGATCAGGGTCGTGCCGAGCATCAATCCGCCCAGAACGCTGGCGGGCGGAGCCGCCGGAAACAGGCAGAAGGTGATGGCTTGCGCGTCTCCCGTCAGGTCGCCGACCTGGATGTGCAGACCATGCTTGGAGAGGAACATGGCGCCCTTGAGCGCCAGAGTGCCGGTGGGCAGCACCTCGGTGTAGGAGACCGGCAGCCGATTGGGACTCGATTCGACCCCGAGGGTCAGCTCGCCCCGGACGAGCCTGCCGCGGAAATAGGGCGACCAGGCATGTGAATAGCAGACGAAGGTGCCGGCCAGCTCCACCGATCCCGATCTGTTGCGGCGGTTGGCGGGCTCGCCGAGGCGGTGCAGCAGATCCTCGCGGTCACAGCCGTGGCGGGTACAGATCTCGTCGAGGAACGCCTCGATGTCGCAGTCCGCGATCCATTGGCCGGGCCGGTCCAGGCCGAGCACCTTGGACCAGTCCTCGTAGATCTGCCGCTCGCGCGGCTGGGCACGGCCCTGCAGCCATTTGTAGGCGCGGTCGACATCGAACGGCGTCGCCGGATTGATGCGCCGAAACGCGGCGGCGAGATCCTTGTGCGTGGCCGCACCCAGTACGGCCGCGGTGAGACGAAACTTCCGATCGATGTCTCGTGCCACTCGAGTTCCCTGCTGACGGGCCACCCGCCCATTGCCGACGCCATATTGGCATATTCCTGGAAAAGACAAAGAAATCCGACGCGTTCCAAACGCAGGGGATGCTGTTCCCCTCCGCACTGCCGCAAAGATGATGTGGGAAAGTGCACCTGAGGGGGCTGAATTGATCACCGGTTTGCAGGGTCACGGCCGCGCAGCGGCACGGGCGCTCCTCGACAGCACTTGCCTCCGGACCCCCGTCATGCGCCGGACCCCGGCCGTGCTGCTCGTCCTGGGCCTTGCCGTGGGCGTCTCGTGGCCGGCCGGCCCTGCGCTTGCCGCAAACTTCAAGGTCGGCACCGACGCCCAGTTGAGGAACGCCATCAGCAGCGCCGGGAATGGCGACACCATCACCTTCACCGGCAACATCACCCTCGGCGACAACTTGCCGACGGTGACCAAGAACGTGACCGTCAACGGCGGACTCTTCACTCTGTCGGGCGACAACAAGTATCGCGGCCTGTTCGTGCAGTCCGGCACGGTCGCGATCAACGATCTCGCCATCAAGGATGCCGTCGCCCAGGGCGGCAGAGGCGGAAACGGCGAAGAGGGCGGCGCCGGCGGCGGCGGCGCCGGACTCGGTGGCGCGCTGTTCGTCGCCACCGGCGCCCAGGTGGCGGTGAGCAACGTCAGCGCGCAGAACGGTTCGGCGCGCGGCGGCAATGGCGGCAAGAGCGGCGCCGGCACCGGCAATACCAGCGGCGGCGGCGGCAGCTACCGGGCCGATGGCGAAGACGCCGGCTTCTTCGCGAGCGGCAATGGCGGCGCCGGCGGTGGCGGCGACGGCTTCCAGAATCAAAGCGGAGCCAACGGCGGATTTGGCGGCGGCGGGGGCGGCAGCGCCAGCGTCTTCGGCGGCATCGGCGGGTTTGGCGGCGGCGCTGGCGGCGGCAGCGGTGCCACCACGATGCCCGGTGGCTTCGGGGGCGGCACGGGTGGCGCCGGCGCATCCGGCCTTGGCGGTGGTGGCGGCGGCGGCGGCGGATTTGGCGGTGCGATCTTCGTCCAGCAAGGCGGCACCCTGAACCTGGCCAGCTCGATCAACGTTTCCGGAAACACGGTCGCCGGTGGCAGCGGTGGATCCGGCCATACCAGCGGCCAGTCCGGCGCCGGCATCGGATCGGGACTCTTTCTCGGCGGCAACGGGACGCTGAACCTGACTCCCGGTGCCGGGCTGTCACAGGTGATCAGCGACGCCATCGTCGACCAGTCTGGTGCCGGCGGCACCGGCCCCAACGCCGGCAGCTGGTCGCTGGTGAAGGACGGTGCGGGGACGACGATCCTGACCGGGGCCAACGCCTATTCCGGCGGAATCACGGTCAAGGCCGGTGTCCTGCAGGGCAGCACCGCGGGCCTGCTGGGCAACATCCTGAACAATGCCAGCGTGGTCTTCGACCAGGCCGGCGCCGGCACCTATGCCGGCAACCTGTCGGGCACCGGCGCCGTCACCGTGCGCGGTACCGGTGCCGTCACATTCAGCGGAACCAACACCTATTCGGCAGCCACGGAGGTCGACGGCGGCACGCTGTTGTTCACCTCCGACGCCAACCTGGGCAAGGCCGGCAACGTCATCGGTCTCCACAACGGCACGATCGGGGTCGGTTCGGGGGCGGGAGGACAGGTCTTCAGCCGACCCGTCACGATCGACACCACCGGCGGGATGTTCGTCGGAGACGACGTCGCAAGCCCTGTGACCTGGAGCGGCCAGATCAGCGGCGGCAGGCTGGGCAAGTCCGGCCTTGGCACGCTGATCCTGTCCGGGGTCAACACCTATTCCGGCGGCACGGTCGTCGGCGGCGGCACGCTGTCGTTCACCTCCGACGCCAATCTGGGCGCGGCCGGCACGGGGATCACGCTGGAGAACGGCGGGACGATCGGACCGACCAAGGATGCGGTCGCAGGCCTCTCGATGACCCGCCCCATCACCCTGGCCGGCAGGGGCGCCATCACCCTCGGGGTCAATCCTCTCACCTGGGCCGGCAACATCACCGGCAATGGCCAGTTGATCAAGAACGGCCTCGGCGTGCTGACTCTCGCGGGAGCGACCAACACCTACACCGGCGGCACGTTCGTGGCGCAAGGCACGCTGCAGATCGCGTCCGACGACAAGCTCGGCGCGGCGGGCACGGGCGTCACCTTGATCCAGGGGGGCAATCTCTGGGCCTCCGGGACCTTCACCACCCCGCGGCCCTTCCTGCTGCAGAACGGGGGCGGCGCGTTCCRGGTCGACGCCGGCCAAACCCTCACCCTGAGCGGGGACCTCCAAGTGGCCGCAGGAAGCGGCCTCACCAAGATCGGAGCCGGCACGCTCGTCCTGGCGGGCACCAGCAGCGCAATCGGGACCATCTACCAGAACGGCGGCACGCTGCAGGGCAACACCTCGACCCTGGGCGGCGGCAACATCGCCTTCGATGCCAACGCGCAGAACACGATCGCCCGATCGGTCACGTTCGACCAGGCCACGGACGGCAGCTTTGCCGGCACCATCACCGGCATCGGCAGCCTGGCCAAGACCGGCGCCGGCACGCTGATCCTGGGCGGCAACAACAGCTACAGCACCGGCACCACGGTTTCGGCCGGGACCTTGCAGGGCACGAGCAAGAGCCTGCAGGGCGCCATCGCGAACAATTCCGCGGTAATCTTCGACCAGGACTTTGCCGGCACTTATGCCGGCGCCATGACCGGCACCGGCACGCTCGCCAAGAACGGCACCGGCAAACTCAGTTTCACCGGCACCAGCAGCGTCGGCGGCGGCACGACCATCAATGCCGGCGCCCTTGCCATCAACGGTCACCTGGCCAGCAACGTCACGGTCAACCAGGGCGGCACGCTCAACGGCGTGGGCAACATCACCGGCAGCATCACCAACAATGGCGGCACGATCAGCCCGGGCAACTCGATCGGCCACCTGACGGTCGACGGCGACTTCACCTTCAACAGCGGCACCTACGAGGTCGAGGTCGATCCCCAGGGCGACAGCGACCGCGTCAGCGTGGTCGGCGCCGGCCACGCGGTGAGGATCCATACCGGCACGCTGCTGGTCGTCCCGCACGCCGGCATCTACACACCCGACACAAGATACACGATCATCACGACCGAGGCCGGCGGCAACGTCTGGGTCGGTGAGCTGGCCGGCGGCGTCGGGTTCCTGGTGCCGGAGGCCTCGATCGATCCCGATCTGCACAGCATCTACCTCACCCTGGCGCTGCCGCCCGATGCCTTCCGCTCGGCTGGCCGGACCGCCAACCAGCAGGCAGTCGGCGGCGCGCTGGACGTCATCGCCGCCGGCGATGACGGCGGCCTGATCACGGCAGTGGCCAACCTGCAACCGTCGCAGGGCGGGGCGGCATTCGATGCGCTGAGCGGCCAGCCCTACGCCGATTTCGGCACGGTGAACGTGCAGGCGAGCCAGCTGTTCATGAATGCGGTCGGCCGCCAGATGGCAGGCCGGCGCGGCGCGAGCCTCGGCGCGCCCCCGAGCGTGGCGCTGGCCGAGTCGTGCGAGGCCGCCTGCGACGCCGACGCTGTCACGCCGTCGCGCTTCTCCGCCTGGCTGGGCGGCATCGGCAGCATCGGCGGCGTCGACGGCGACGGCAACGCCGCCGACCTCAGCTACACTCTGGGCGGCACCGCCTTCGGAATCGACTATCGCCTCGATCCGCGCCTGCTGGTCGGCATCGCCGGCGGCTATGTCGGCGGCTCGCAGTCGGTCGACGGCTTCCGGGGCGACGGCCACACCGATGCGCTGAGCGTCGCTCTCTACGGCTCCTTCACCCAGGGCGCCTTCTATGCCGATGCGCTGGCGGGCTACGCCAATGCCTCCAACGACATGCGGCGCAAAGTCTCCCTTCCGGGGATGGAGAGCGGCAGCGCCAACGGCGACACCAGCGCCGACCAGTTCCTCGGCCAGATCGAGACCGGCTACAGGATCGGGCTGGGCTTGCCGGCCGACACGTCGATCACCCCCTTCGGCCGCCTGCAGATCGCCTCGGTCCATCAGGATGGCTTTACCGAGACGGGCGGGAGCGACTTCAATCTCGACGTCGAGTCGCAGACCACCACCTCGGTGCGCTCGACCTTCGGCGCCGACCTCGCCGCCGGCTTCGATCTCGGCGGCGGCTGGCCGCTGGATGTCGGCGTGTGGGTGGGGTGGATGCACGAATTCGCCGACACGGATCGGCCGATCACGGCGGCCTTCGACGAGGCATCCGGTCCGCGGTTCACGGTCTCCGGCGCCACGGCGGCGCGCGACAGCGCCGTGATCGGCGTCTCCGCCGCAACCGAGATCGCCGCCAACACCTCCCTGTCGGTCGGCTACGACGGCGAAGTCGGCGGCAGCACCGACAACCATCAGCTCAGGGCGGTCTTCCGGCGGACCTGGTGAAGCAAATGGGCAGCACTCGAAAAGACGTCATCGGCCTGGCATTCGGCGGCATCGCCTTCGCCCAGATCGCGGTCCCCACCGCGGCGCAGGCGCAGTGCAACTCGAGCAGCAATCCGTCTCCGCCGCCTGCGGTCACGGCGAACTTCTCGAACCAGAGCTTCGGCAATCCACCGCTAAAGCCCTATGTGGTGACCTCGTCGGGCATCACCGGCTGCATCGGGAGCGATGGGGGCTACAGCGAATCCGGCGGCCCTGGCAGTCCGGGCCAAGCCGGAGGGCAGATCAGCGGCACCAACACGGCCCTGCACATCATCGGCGGCACGTACACTGTCGACAGCATTTCCACCATCGGCGCGTACATCGCCAGCGTGGGTGGTGGTGGAGGCGCCGGCGGTCGTAACGGCTTCACCGCCTCTGACCAACAGGGTGGCGATGGCGGCGCCGGTGGGGCGGGCGGCAATATTGCTGTCGGGTTCGACGGCACCTTCGTTCCGGATCCACAGACCGGTCTGGCCACTTACGGACTCCACGTGTTGTCCGCAGGCGCCGCCGGCGGTGACGGGGGGGCTTCCAACGATGGGGGAACCTTCCGCCAGAGTGGGGGCGATGGCGGGCAAGGGGGGGCCGGCGGATCAGTCGCGCTTACGGCAAGCGGTTCTATCCAAGCGGATGATGCCGGCGTTTTGGTGCAGTCCCGCGGCGGCTCGGGCGGGAGCGGAGGCAATGCTGCCACTGGAGACGCGATCCTCGACCCAGTTGGCGGCGTTGGCGGCAATGGCGGTCAGGGGGGCTCGGTGTCGCTGAATTGGCTGGGCGGCACTGTCACTTCCGCGCAATTCGGTTTGCTTGCCATCGCAGATGGCGGGGTCGGAGGCGCCGGAGGCGCGGCATCGTCCTCAATCTTCGCCTCCCCCCAGGGCGGCAATGCCGGTGCGGGCGGCAATGCGGGCACAGCCAGCCTGTTGTTCAGCGGCGGCAGTGTCACCGTCAACCTGGCCCCGCCCCGTTCGACGGGCGCCGGACTCTATGTGTCGTCCACCGGCGGCGATGGCGGCAATGGGGGAACCGAAGGCGCTGGGATTGGGCCGGTCGGTGGCAGCGGCGGGAATGGCGGGAGCGGCGGGAATGCCAGCGCCACCATTCTTGGCTCGGTCGCCTATTCCAGCCAGGGCGGTGGTCAGGGCGTCCTGGTCCAATCCAATGGCGGCGTCGGTGGGCTCGGTGCCGATGCGGGTGGAATTGTCGGCCAGGCGGGCGGCGGCGGATTCGCCGGCGCCGGGGGGACTGCGACCCTGATCCTGGGCGACCCTGCCGGCACGGGCACCGTCCGAACTTTGGGGGCTTTCGCCCATGGCGCCCTGGTGCAGAGCGTCGGCGGTGCCGGTGGCAACGGCGGCAATGCGAGTTTCAACGCCCAGGGCGGCGCCGGCGCCGCAGGGGGCAATGGCGGCGCGGCCGTGGTCAAGGCGCCCGACGGCTCGGTGATCGCCACCGGCAGGGGCGCCATCGCGATGGTGGCGCAAAGCGTGGGCGGCGGCGGCGGCGTGGGCGGCGACACCAACGATATCGCGATCGGCACCCAGGTTGCCATCGGCGGCAATGGCGGTCTCGGCGGCAATGGCGGGGTCGTCAGCATGGACCTGGCGGGGGGCGTGTTCGCGTCCACCAGCACGCTCGGCGGCGCGGGCATCCTGGCGCAGAGCATCGGCGGGTCCGGTGGCGCCGGCGGCAGTGCGGCCTCGACGGGCACCGGATTCTTTTCGATGGCGATCGGCGGCGATGCGGGCGGTGGCGGCGTCGGCGGCCTGGTCAGCGTCGCCAACAAGTCGCTGATCACCAGCTATGGCGATCATGCGGCCGGCATCCAGGCGCAAAGCATCGGCGGCGGCGGCGGCAAGGGGGGCGCGGCGTTCACCTTTACCGCCGGCATCCTTCCGACTGCGGCGGTCGCGGTCGGCGGCCGCGGCGGCAGCGGCGGCCCGGCGGGGAACGTTTTCGTCAGCAACAGCGGCCAGGTCACGACCTACGGCGCGGACGCCACCGGAATCCTCATCCAAAGCATCGGCGGCGGGGGCGGAACCGGAGGGGCCGCGGCGGCGCGTGCGGTCGATCTCTCGCCAAGCAAGTATGTCCCCGCCATCTCGATCTCGGTGGCGACAGGCGGCCAGGGCGGGTCGGGCAACACCGGCGGCAAGGTCTGGCTCGACAATTCGGGACTGATCGCCACGGCCGGCGACGGCGCCATCGGGGTGATGGCGCAATCGGTCGGTGGCGGTGGCGGCACGGGTGGCGACAGCACGGCAGCGTCCTATTCCGGCGGCCCCCAGGGCGGCCTCACGGTTTCGGTCTCGGTGGCGGTCGGCGGTTCCGGGGGAACCGGCGGGACCGGCGGCGCGGTGACGGTGACCAATGAAGGTCTCGTGGCCACGCTRGGCCAGGATGCCTACGGCGTCTTTGCCCAGAGCGTCGGCGGCGGCGGCGGATCCGGCGGCGCCGGCGATGCCTCGTCGGCAGCGAGCCAGGCAAAGTTCAGCGTCGCCACGTCGATCGGTGTCGGCGGGACCGGCGGCACCGGCGGCCACGCCGACACCGTCGATGTGACCAGCACCGGCGCGGTGACGACGGTCGGCGACGGGTCCGATGGCGTGTTTGCCCAAAGCGTCGGCGGWGGTGGGGGGGCCGGCGGGGGCGGAGTCGCCACCGCCGGCGGCGGCACGCTGAGCGTTGCCGTCGGTGTCGGCGGGAGCGGCGGCGCGGGCGGAAACGGCAACACCGCCACGGTCGCGAATGGCGGCAGCATCGTGACCCGCGGTACCGATGCGATCGGCCTGTCGGTGCAGAGCATCGGCGGCGGCGGCGGCAAGGGCGGCAAAGGCGGCGCCACCGCCGGCGGAGCGGCCGTTCTCTCGAACGCGAAGGCGCTGTTCGACATCCTGTCAGGCGGTCTGGGCCTCAATCAGGAGGTCACCAAACTCGGCGACGGCATTCTGCGGATCGGGCATATCGGCGAGGAGATCCAGGCGACCTACGACGAGTTGAACGGAATCTTCTCGCAGCCGCAATCGGGTGACGCGCAGAAGGGCACCGCCGTCAAGGTGAACGTCTCGGTGTCGGTCGGCGGCAGTGGCGGGGCCGCGGGCGACGGCGGCGCGGCCAACGCGACCAACACCGGGTTGATCGCGACTTACGGGGCCCAGTCGGATGGTATCTATGCGCAAAGCGTCGGCGGCGGCGGCGGCAGCGGCGGCGCCGCAAGCTCGACCAGCGGCGCCGCCGACGACACGCCGATTCAGACCGCAATCGGCGTGGGCGGCAAGGGTGGCGGCGGCGGCAACGGCGGTGTCGTGATTGTCACCAACCAGGCGGGCGCCAAGATCCTGACGCAGGGTGTGGCCGCGTTCGGCATCATGGCGCAAAGCGTCGGCGKCGGCGGCGGCGAAGGATCGCTGGCCGGCACCGTCAGCGGCTCGTTGAAGAGCCTCTCCGTCGGGATCGGCGGCGATGGCGGCGGCGGCGGGATTGGCGCCGCGGTCGCCGTCACGTCGGACGGCGCGATCACCACCACCGGAAAGCACGGCATCGCCATCTTTGCCCAGAGTGTCGGCGGCGGCGGCGGGCTGGTCCGGACGATGACCACCGACGAGACCTTCGATCCCTCCAAGCTCGTCGACAACCCGCAAGGGCGCATCGGCGACGTCCACGGCCTGACGTTGTCGCTGGGCGGCCGGAACGGCGTCGGCGGTGACAGCGAGCACGTCTTCGTCACCACAAGCGGCCCGATCACCACATCCGGCCTGGACGCGCATGGCATCCTGGCGCAGTCGATCGGGGGTGGCGGCGGGATGGCCGTCGGGGGGCAGATCATCCTGCCGGGTGGAGCGGGCGGGGTCGGCGGCGCCTTCGGCGACGGCGACTCCGTCACCATCCAGCTCAATACGGGCACGGCGATTTCCACCGCCGGCGACGGCGCCTACGGCATTATTGCCCAGAGCATCGGCGGCGGCGGCGGCTTCGCCGGCGATCCGTCCTCGGTCCACCTCTACCAGACGGGTACGGCGCTGGCCGTGAAGTCCAACACCGGCAATGGCGGAGACATCTCGATCGTTGCGGAGAACGCCCGCGTTCAGACCACGGGCGCTTATGCCCCGGCCATCTTCGCTCAGAGCATCGGCGGCGGCGGCGGCATGGTGAACTACAACAACGCCGACGGCTCCCAGAACAAGATCCAGGCGCGGGGCACGGCCGGCGGCAATGGCAGCGGCGGGGCCATAACGATCTCGCTCGTCAACAGCCGGGTCCAGTCGTTTTCGACGGGGTCGTCGGGCATCTTCGCCCAGAGTGATGGAGGACAGGGAGCAGGCAAGATCAAAATTTCGATCGATAGCCTTTCGGAGGCTAACGGCGGCAAGCCCGACCCTGCCTTCCCCGCTGGTCAAGACCCCAGACAGCGCGACGCGGCGGCCATCCGGCTGATGGGCGGTGCCCAGAACGAGATCGACAATGCGGGGGGGATCACTGCCGCGGTCGGTGGCATTGCGATCCTGACCGACACGCCGGCGGGCAACACCCAGGTCACGAACACGGGAACGATCTCGGGCGACATCATCTCCAACAGCGGGGTCGGGAATGTCTTGGACAACCGTCCCGGCGGCGTGATCGAGGCCTTCACGACCATCGACCTGAACGGCGGCCAGCTGCGCAACGCCGGCAGCCTGCAGGTCGGCGGCGCCAGCGCGATCGGCAGGACGACAGTCACGGGCGACCTCGTGCAGGGCGCCACGGGCCGCCTGGTGGTGGAGACGAACCACGGCACCGGCTCGGCGGATCTCCTCGATGTGCGGGGCACCGCGCGCCTGGGCGGCGTGGTGGAGGTGCATCCGCTGTCGCTCGCCAACCGCCCGGTGACGGTGCTGAGCGCAGCCGGGGGGCTGGCGGTCGATCCGGGCTTCACGGTCAACCGCACCCATCTCTACCGCTTCGATGCGCAACAGTCCGGCAACAGCCTGCAGGTGCAGCCGGTGGCGGAGTTCACCGCGGCGGCCGGTCCGCTGGGCCGGAACCAGCGGCAGGTGGCGGCGCATCTGCAGCGGCTTTGGGACAGCGGTGCGGCGCTCGATGAAGGCTTCACCGCGCTTGCCGGCGTCGCGGACGGAAGCAGCTACGCGCGGGCGCTGAGCAGCCTTTCGGGACAGACGGTCGGCGCAGTCGCGGCCCTCCGCTACAGTTCGAGCCATGGCTTCGTCACCAACATGCTGGATGAATGCGCGACCTTCGGGGGCGCCGGCCGGACCCAGGATGAGGCCAGCTGCGTCTGGTCGCGCGCCTTCGGCGGCGTGGCCGACCAGGACAGCACCGGGGACGCGCTGGGCTACCATACGAGCGCCTGGACCCTGCAGGCCGGCGGCCAGCGCGAGATTGCTCCCGCCTGGTTCCTCGGCGGCTCCATCGGGTATGAGAGCAGCAGCCTGCGCGGCGACGGCGCCGACGCGCGGGTCAGCGGCGACAGCCTGCTGCTCGGCGCGTCCCTCCGTTACCAGACCGGGCCGTGGCAGGCCTCGGGTGCGCTCGACTTCGGCTATGGCTGGTATGACAGCCGGCGCTCGGTCGAAGCCGGCAGCTTCCAGGGGACCGCCGACGCCTCGCCGAACATCTGGCATGTCGGCGCCCATGCGCGCCTCGCCTACCAGGCGCCGATCGCGGACTGGTACGTGCAGCCTCGCCTCGACCTGCACCTGACCTATGTGCACGGCAACAGCTACACCGAGACGGGGGCCGGCCCGTTCGACCTTGCCGTCGAGTCCGAGGGCGCCACGGCCTTCGCGGCGATTCCGGCGGTGGAGGTGGGGGCGCGCATTCCCCTCGGCGGGACTGCGGTGCTGCGTCCATATGCGAGCGCCGGCGTCGAGCTGAACGCCAACGGCGACTGGGCGGCGACGGCGCGGTTCGCCGATCAGCCGGGCAGCCGGGGCTTCCGTGCCACGACACCCATTCCGGACGTGCTGGGCAAGTTCACCCTCGGTGCCGAGGTGCTGAGCAGCACGAGCTGGGATTTCCGACTGCAGTACAGCACCGAGGTCGGCGACGGGTATTCCTCTCATGCCGGCCTGGGGCGGCTGGCCTATCGGTTCTGACCCTCGCACCGGTTCATGAGACCGTGCGCTGAATCCGTGCCGAGGCCTCACGAACCGCGGGGCCTCTCGGGCGATGAGCGTCCCATCCCTCACCACTGCATTCCATCGACCTCGATGGCCGCGGATGGGGCATTGAGACCGGCGCGGGTTCCCGGATGAGATCACGTTCGAACTTATTCGCCCTTGGCCAAAGCGGCGTGTAGGTTTTAGAATGATTCAAAATTGAAACTGCGGAACGCAAACGGAGGGAACATGGCTGACGAAGGCAAGTGCCCGTTCACAGGCGGTGGCCGCAAGCCCACCAACCGCGACTGGTGGCCGAACCAACTGGATCTTCAGGTGCTCCACCAGCACTCCGCCCTGTCCGACCCGATGGGCGAGGCGTTCGACTACGCCAAGGAATTCAAGACCCTCGACCTGGACGCCGTGATCAAGGACCTGCGGGCCGTGATGACGGATTCGCAGGATTGGTGGCCGGCCGATTTCGGCCATTACGGCGGGTTGTTCATCCGCATGGCCTGGCACAGCGCCGGCACCTATCGCATCGGCGACGGCCGCGGCGGCGGCGGGCGAGGGCAGCAGCGCTTCGCGCCGCTCAACAGCTGGCCGGACAACGGGAATCTCGACAAGGCGCGCCGGCTGCTGTGGCCGATCAAGCAGAAATACGGCCGCAAGCTTTCCTGGGCCGACCTGCTGATCCTGACCGGCAACGTCGCGCTCGAGTCGATGGGCTTCAAGACCTTCGGCTTTGGCGGCGGTCGCCCTGACACCTGGGAACCCGACCACGACATCTTCTGGGGTCCTGAGGGCAAGTGGCTGGCGGATGAGCGCTACAGCGGCGACCGCGAGCTGCAGGGCCATCTCGGCGCCGTGCAGATGGGGCTGATCTACGTCAACCCGGAAGGCCCGAACGGCAACCCGGACCCGGTCGCCGCGGCGCGCGACATCCGCGAGACCTTCGCCCGGATGGCGATGAACGACGAGGAGACGGTCGCCCTGATCGCCGGCGGCCACAGCTTCGGCAAGACCCACGGCGCCGGCGACGCGTCCCTGGTCGGCGTCGAGCCGGAAGGGTCGGACATCGTGGACCAGGGCCTGGGCTGGCGCAGCACCCACGGCACCGGCCACGCGGGCGACGCGATCACCAGCGGCCTGGAGGTGACCTGGACCTCGACGCCGACGAAGTGGAGCAACGAGTTCTTCAGGAACCTGTTCCAGTACGAATGGGAGCTGACCAAGAGCCCGGCCGGCGCGCAGCAGTGGCGGCCGAAGGACGGCGCCGGCGCCAGCCAGGTTCCGGATGCGCACGACCCGTCGAAGCGCCACGCGCCGGGGATGCTGACCACCGACCTCGCCCTGCGGTTCGATCCCGCCTATGAGAAGATCTCGCGGCGCTTCCTCGAGCATCCGGAGGAGTTCGCCGACGCCTTCGCCCGCGCCTGGTTCAAGCTGACCCATCGCGACATGGGGCCGAAGGTGCGCTATCTCGGCCCGCTGGTGCCGAAGGAGACGCTGATCTGGCAGGATCCGGTCCCCGAGGTCGACCATCCGCCGGTCGACGCGTCGGACGTCACCGCGCTGAAGGCGAAGGTGCTGGCCTCCGGCCTCACCGTGCCGCAGCTGGTCTCGACCGCCTGGGCTTCGGCGTCGACCTTCCGCGGCTCCGACAAGCGCGGCGGCGCCAATGGCGCCCGCATTCGCCTGGCGCCGCAGAAGGACTGGGCGGTCAACCAGCCGGACCAGCTGGCGACGGTGCTGGCTAAGCTGGAAGCGATCCAGCAGGAGTTCAACGCCTCGGCGTCGGGCGGCAAGAAGATCTCGCTGGCCGACCTGATCGTCCTCGCCGGCGGCGCTGCGGTCGAGAAGGCGGCGAAGGATGCCGGGCAGGACGTGCAGGTGCCCTTCACCCCGGGCCGCACCGATGCGTCGCAGGAGCAGACCGATGTCGTCTCCTTCGCGCCGCTCGAGCCGAAGGTCGACGGGTTCCGCAACTATCTCGGCGAGACGCTGCTGGCCCTGACGCCCGAGGAGTTGCTGGTCGACCGGGCGCAGCTGCTGACGCTGACGGCGCCGGAGATGACGGTGCTGGTCGGCGGCCTGCGCGTGCTGGGCGCCAATGTCGGGAACTCGCATGGCGTCTTCACGCAGCGGGTGGGCACGCTGACCAACGACTTCTTCGTCAACCTGCTCGACATGGGCACGCAATGGGCGCCGTCCTCGGACGCCGAGAACGTGTTCCAGGGCCGGGACCGGAAGACGGAAGAGGTCAAGTGGACCGGGACCCGCGTCGACCTGATCTTCGGATCGCATTCGCAGCTGCGGGCGCTGGCGGAGGTCTACGGCGCCTCCGACTCGCAGGCGAAGTTCGTAAAGGACTTCGTGGCGGCGTGGACCAAGGTGATGAACCTCGATCGGTTCGATCTCGCCTGATCGTGGCGGCGGTCCCCGGCGGTCGACGCCGGGGACCCGCTCCGCATTGTGTCGGGCGCCGGTCTCGACTGAATCGAGCTCCAATACCGTCATTGCGAGCGCAGCGAAGCAATCCAGGGGCGTTTGGCGTGCGCCTGGATTGCTTCGTCGGCTTCGCCTTCTCGCAATGACGATGAAGGGTAGGTGGCCTCGTAAACGGAGACGCTTACCGCTCGACCGTCCGGTTCCAGCGGTCGTTCCAATCCGGCCGGTGGGCGTTGATCTGGTCCCAGTCCAGCACCACGGCGTGATCGAGATAGCCGCGAAACTCGGTCAGCATCTTGGCGGCTTCCGGTGTCGCGCCGGCGACCTTGCTGTTGGACGGGATCTGGCCGCCATATTGCAGCGCCGGATCCTGAGCCTGGGCGCTCAGCAGGTAATGCGCCAGCTTCTGCGCCAGCGCCGGCTCGGTGTTCCCGGCCACGACGCATTGCGTCACCATCAGCAGCACGCCGCCCTCCTTGGGCTGGGCGTAGGCCACCGGGATGCCCTTGTTCTGCATCCCGGCGATGGCGGTCGGGGTCAGCGGGAAGATCGCGGCCTCGCCGGTCTGCACCATCTCCGACAGCTTGGCCGAGCTGGGGATGTATTCCAACACGTTCGGGCCGATGGTCTCGGCCCATTTGCCGAAGCCGGGCTCGACATTCGCCTCGCTGCCGCCCTGGATGCGGTTGACCATCAGGAAGCCGTGCAGCCCGTAGGTGCTGCTCGACAGCGACTGGAACACGACCTTGCCCTCGAATTTCGGATCGGCCAAGTCCATCCAGGAGGTCGGGGCGGCCCAGCCCTCCTCCTGGAACATCTTGGTGTTGTAGCCCAGGCCGGTCAGGCCCAGGGTCACGCCGGTGGCCATGTCGTCCTTGATCCGCGCGGCGGGGTACAACTCGTCCAGCACCGGGTCGGGCTCGGTCTTCTGGCACAACCCCATGCCGATCGCCCGCACCATCACCCCGTCATCGAGGAAGATCAGGTGCATCTGCGGGTTGTCCTTGGCCGCCGTCGCCTTGGCCAGGATCTCGGAGGAGGTGCCGGGCACGACCACGACCTTGACGTCATTGGCCTTCTCGAACGCCGGGAAGACGTGTTCGGTGAACGCCTTCTCCATGTCGCCGCCATTCATGCCGATGTAGAGGGTCTTGGTCTCCGCCATCGCCGCGCCCGAGGCCAGCAGGGCCGTCGTGGCCAGCAGCGCCGTCGTGATCCGTCCGTTCATGTCGCTCTCTCCCGTTTGATTGTTGCTGCTCAGGCCGCTGCCGTTCTGGCGAAGCGGCCGATGTCGAAGGCCTCGATCGGGGTGGTACTGCGGCCGTCGCGGGCCAACTCGGCCAGCACCTCGCCGACCGCCGGGCCGATCTGGAAGCCAGCGCCGGAGAAGCCGAAGCCGTGGATCAGCCCTGGTGTGGTCCGGCTCGGCCCCAGCACCGGGTTGCGGTCGGGCGTGTCGCCCTCGACCCCGCTCCAGAACCGGATCACCTGGGCGCCGCGCAGGGCCGGGAACAGCTCCGCCGCCTGGCGCAGCAGCGCGCCGATGGCGCTGCGGCCGGGCCGGGCGCGGTCTTCGTCCAGGGTGATGCCGCGGCCGCCGCCCATGACGCAGTTGCCGCGTTCGACCTGGCGGGCATAGATGGCACCGCCCTCGACCCCGACATTGATGTCCATCAGGCGCGGCAGCGGCTCGGTCACCGCCATGTTGGGATGGGCCGATTCCAGCGGCACCGGCTCGCCGAAGGCGGCGGCGAAGCGGCCGGACCAGGCGCCGGCGCAGTTCAGCAGCAGGCGCGACCGGATCTCCAGACCGTCGCCGGCCAGCAGGCGGAAGCCGTCGCCGTCGCGCACCGCCTCCCGCACCGCCGTCTGCTCGCGGATGTCGGCGCCGGCCTTGCGCGCGGCGCGGGCGAAGCCGGGCGACACCAGCCGCGGATTGGCGTGTCCGTCGGCCGGGCACCAGGACCCGGCGATGGCGCGGTCGCCCAGCCAGGGCCAGCGGGCGCGGAAGGCGTTGCCGGCGACGACCTCGAGCCCGAGGCCGAGGTCGCGCACCCGATCCAGATAGGCCTCCAGCGACGCCAACTCGGCCTCGCTGCGCGCCAGCTTGAGATGGCCGGAGCGGATGTACTCGCCGTCGATGCCGATCGTCTCGGGCAGGCGCTGCCAGATCGCGTGGGCGCGCTGCGACAGCGGGATCTGCTCCGGCGGCCGGCCCTGGCGGCGCACGCCGCCATAGTTCACGCCGCTGGCCTGGGCGCCGCAGAAGCCGCGCTCCAGCAGCAGCACCGACATGCCCATGCGCCGCAACGCCAGGGCCGCGGCCGCGCCGGCGATGCCGCCGCCGATGATGGCGACATCGGCGGTGATGTGCTCGGTCATGCCGCTGCCTCCGGCTCGTCCTCGATCGCGATCGGGATCGGCTTGACCGGGGCCTGTCCGCGCAGCCGGCCGACCGTCTCAACCGGGACGCCGCGATGGGCGGCCAGGATCTCGGCCGCCGCGGCGCCGCACATCCGGCCCTGGCAGCGGCCCATGCCGACCCGGCACAGCGCCTTCAGCCGGTTCAGCTCCGGCGTGCCCCAGCGGGTGGCGGTGGCACGCAGCGTGCCGGCCGATACCTCCTCACAGCGGCAAACGACCAGATCGTCCGGCGCCTGGGCGGCCCAATCCGCGGGGAAGGGGAAGGCGCGCTCCAGCCCCTGGCGGAATTTCCCGATCGCGGCCAGCTTCGCCTCCAGCCGCGCGGCGCGGGCGCGGTCGACCGGCCGGCCGAGATCTTCCAGCAGCGCCAGGGCCGCGCGTTCGCCGGCCAGCTCGGCGGCGTCCGCCCCGGCGATGCCGGCGCCGTCGCCGGCCAAGTAGACGCCCGGCACGCTGCTGCGGCCGGCGGCATCGCGCTCCGGCAGCCAGGCGCGGTTCAGCGGATCGAAGCGGAAGCGGCAGCCGGCCAGATCGGCCAGCTGGGTCTCGGACCGCAAACCATAGCCGAAGGCAACGGCGTCGCAGTCGATGCGGTGCTCGCGCTCGCCGTCATGCCAGATGAGGCCCTCGACCCGCTTGGTCCCGAGGATGCGGAGAGGCCGGGCGCCGTAGCGCATGAGCACGCCGCCGGCCTTCAGCGCCGCCAGCAGGCGCAGTCCCTTGGCCAGGACAGCCGGGCTGCGCAGCAGGCCGGGCAGGGCCACCAGCTTGTCGGCCTGGCGGGCGGTGTCCAGCACCGCCGCGACCTCCGCCCCGGCCTTCAGATATTGCGAGGCAACCAGCGGCAGCAGCGGGCCGGTGCCGATGAAGGCGACGCGCCGGCCGATGCCGCAGCCCTGATACTTCAGCGCCACCTGCGCCGCGCCCAGGCTGTAGGCGCCGGGCAGGGTCCAGCCGGGAATCGGCAGGATGCGGTCGGTGGCGCCGGTGGCCAGGATCAGATGGCTGTAGGGCAACCGCTCGGCCTGGCCGTCGCGCAGCAGGTCCAGCGCCCCGGCCTCGATATTCCAGACCAAGGTCTGCGTCCGGTGGTCGATGGCCAGCCCGTCGATGGTCCGGTGCAGCGCTTCGGCCTTGGCCGCCTCGGTGCCGTAGAGGGTTTTGGCGTCGCGGGTGAAGCCGTCCGGCTGGCGGCGGTAGATCTGGCCGCCGCCTTTGGCCGCCTCGTCCACCACCATCGGCCGCAGCCCGGCCGCCGTGAGGGCCTGGGCAGCGCGGATGCCGCCCGGGCCGGCGCCGACGATGACCGGGCGGATGTCGTCGCTCATGCCGCCTCTCCGGTGACCAGGCGCATGCCCTCGGCGATGGCGGTGGAGCAGGCGCGGAAGCGCTGCCCGTCCTCGGTCGCCACCCAGCAATCCTGGCAGGCGCCCATCAGGCAGAAGCCGGCGCGGGGGCCGCCGCCGAACTCCGATCGCCGCAGCCGGTCGGCCACGGTCAGGATCGCGGTCAGCACCGTGTCGCCGGCCAGGGCGGTGGCGGGCCGGCCGTCGAGGCGGAAGCGGATCTCGGGCCGGCCGGTCTCGGCCAGGCGGGTCAGGATGGGCATCGGGTGGATCCGGTCACTGGCGGCCGACCAGGATGCGGTCGAGGCCGTAGATGCGGTCGAGCACGATCATGGTGACGGCAGTGACGGCCACCATCAGCGCCGAGACGGCGGCCATCATCGGGTCGATCGATTCCGTCGCGTACATGTACATCCGCACCGGCAGGGTGACGGTGGCGGGGGAGGTGACGAAGATCGACATCGTCAGCTCGTCGAAGCTGTTGATGAAGGCCAGCAGCCAGCCGCCGGCGACGCCGGGCAGGATCATCGGCAGGGTGATGCGGCGGAACACGGTGAACGCACTGGCCCCCAGCGATGCTGCCGCCTGCTCGGTTGACCGGTCGAAGCCGACCAGGGCGGCGATCACCAGCCGCAGCGCATAGGGCGTGATCACCACGCTGTGCGCCAGCACCAGCCAGAAGAAGCTGCCGGCGGCGCCGATCCGCGAGAACAGCTGCAGCAGCGCCACGCCCAGCACCAGATGCGGGATCAGCAGCGGCGACAGGAACAGCGCGTTCAGCGCGTCGCGGCCGCGGAAGGCGTAGCGGGTGGTGGCAATGCCGGCCGGCACGGCGATCGCGGTCGACAGGGTCGCCGACAGGGTCGCCAGGGCCAGGCTGTTCCAGAAGGACTGCAGGAAATCAGCATGGTGGAATACCGCGTCGAACCAGCGCAGCGAGAGGCCGGCGGTCGGCAGGCTCAGCGTGTTCTCCGGCGTGAAGGCGACCAGGCAGACGATCACCAGCGGCGCCAGCATGAAGATCACGACCAGCGTGTGGAAGACCAGGGCGAGGGGGCCGTTGCGGGACATCGGCGCCTCAGCCGAGGGTCTTCCGGTACCGTCCTTCGACGATCCGGTTGTAGCCGAGCATGATGGCCAGGCTGGCGACCAGCAGGATCACCGCGATGGCGGCGCCCAGCGGCCAGTTCAGCGAGTTCAGGTATTCGTCGTAGACCACGGTCGCGACCATTTTCAGCCGCCGCCCGCCCAGCAGGCCCGGGATGGCGAAGGAGCTGGCGGCGAGGCCGAACACGATCAAGCTGCCGGACAACAGGCCGGGCAGGATCTGCGGCAGCACCACCCGGCGCAGCACGGTGGCATGCGACGCGCCCAGCGACAGCGCCGCCTGCTCGGTCGCCGGGTCCAGCTTCTGCAGCGAGGTCCAGACCGGGATGACCATGAAGGGCACCATGACGTGGACCAGCGCCACCACCACCGCGGTCTCGGTGTAGAGCAGCCGGATGCGGCCGAGGCCCAGCGCCTGCGTCGCCTCGTTCACCAGGCCGGTCGGGCCCAGCAGCATGCTCCAGCCGAAGGCGCGGACCACGACCGAGACCAGCAGCGGCGCCAGCACCACCAGCAGGAAGATCGATCGCCAGGGGCTGCGCATCCGGCTCAGCACATAGGCCTCGGGCGCGCCGACCACGATGCAGATCAGCGTGGTCAGGGCCGAGAGGCGGAAGGTGCGCAGGAAGATCTCGTAGTAGTAGGGGTCGGTCAGCACCGTCAGGTACTGGCCGATGGTCCATGCATCCTGCACGCCGGTGGCGTGGTCGTAGACGTGGAAGGACAGGATCAGGGTCAGCGCCAGCGGCGTCAGCACCAGCCCGGCGAACAGGATCGTCGCCGGCAGCGCCATCGCAGCGGGGGCCAGGCGCCCCTCGGCGGTCGCGCTCATCGGGCGCCCTCCGCGGCTTCGGTGTCGCGCAGCACCCGCACCATCTCCGGCGCCCAGTCGATGCCGGCCGCAGCACCCTCGGCCAGCGGCTCGCCGCCCAGGTTCGGCGCGGCGACCAGCAGCTCGCCGGCTGGGCTGTCCAGGTGGTACAGCCACTGGCTGCCCAGGAAGTAGCGGCGCGACACCGTGCCCGGCAGCCGGCCGGTGCCGGGCGCGCCCAGCGCCAGCTTCTCGGGCCGCAGGCACAGCAGCACCCGGGCGCCGGCGGGCAGGCCGTCGCCCGGCACCTCCAGGGTCGCGGCGCCGACCGCGACCCGCGCCACGGCGCCGGGCCGGGCCACCACGCCGTCCAGCAGGTTGGCCTTGCCGACGAAGTCGGAGATGAAGCGGCTGCGCGGATGCTCGTACATCCGGTAGGGCTGGTCGATCTGGGTGATGCGGCCGCGCTCCATCACCACCACCCGATCGCTGATCGACAGCGCCTCGGACTGGTCATGGGTGACCATGATCGTGGTGGTGCCGGTGCGGCGCTGGATCTGGCGCAGCTCGAACTGCATCGCCTCGCGCAGCTTGGCGTCCAGGTTCGACAGCGGCTCGTCCAGCAGCAGCACCGGCGGCTCGATCACCAGGGCGCGGGCCAAAGCGACGCGTTGGCGCTGGCCGCCGGACAGCGACCGCGGATAGCGGCCGGCGAGGTGGTCGAGATGGACCAGCGCCAGCGCCTCCTCGACCCGCTTCGCCCGTTCCGGCTTGGCGACGCCGCGCATCTCCAGGCCGAAGGCGACGTTGTCGGCCACGGTCATGTGCGGGAACAGGGCGTAGCTCTGGAACACCACGCCGAGGCCGCGGCGGTTCGGCTTGACCCGGGTCAGGTCCTGCCCGTCGAGCAGGATCCGCCCGGTGGTGGCGGGGACGAAGCCGGCGACCATCTGCAAGGTCGTGGTCTTGCCGCAGCCGGAGGGGCCGAGCAGCGACACGAACTCGCCGCGCTCCACGGTCAGATCGAGATCGGCGACCGCCGCGACGTCGCCATAGAGCTTCGAGATCCGTTCGAGCCGGAGGAAGGTCACTGCAGTCTCCCTGGCATCCCTGTCCGATGGCCGTTTCGGCCCCGTCGGTCTTGCTTCCGTGGAACGGAAGGCGCCGACGCGTCTTTCCAGAAGACTCTTTCGTGGCAGCGAGTCAAGGAGACATTCCGTTTTATTGAGAGTATTGTGAATTAGATTCCGGATATCGGAATCAGAGATGCGTTTTCGACCTGGAGTTTCCGGAAATGGCGAAAGAGAGCGAAGCCCCAGGCAAGAGCCTGCAGCGCGGCTTCGCCATCCTGCGGGCCCTGGTCGAGGCGGGCGGCGAGGGGGCGAAGCTGATCCGCATCGCCGAGGCCACCGGCCTGACCCAGGCGACCGTGCACCGGCTGCTGCAGGCGCTGCAGGCAGAAGGGATGGTCGAGCAGGACGGGCGCAGCCGGCTCTACCGGCTCGGCATCGACTTTTTCGCCCTGGCGGCGCGGGCCGGCAATCCCGGCAATCTGCGGGACCTGTGCCGGCCGGTGCTGCAGCGCCTCTCCGCCATGCTCGGCGACACCGTGTTCCTGCTGGTGCGCAGCGGCTTCGACGCCATGTGCCTCGACCGCTGCGAAGGGCCGTTTCCGATCCGCTCCTTCACCGGCGACATCGGCGGCCGGGTTCCGCTCGGGGTCGGGCAGGGGGCGCTGGTGATCCTGGCCTTCCTGCCGGAGGCGGAGCGCGAGGAGGCGATCCGCTTCAACGTCCCGCGCCTGATCGGCCAGAGCTTCATGATGGATGAGGTCTATCTGCGCGCCGAGATGGCGAAGGCGCGCGAGGCGGGCTTCGCCGCCCGGCGCGACTTCGTGCTGCCCGGCATGGGCGGTGCCGCGGTGCCGATCCTGGACCGCGATGGCCGGGCGATGGCGGCGCTGAGCATCGGCACGATCTCGGAGCGGCTCGGCGAGGACCGGCTGCCGACGGTGATCGAGATCCTGAAGCGTGAGGCCGCGGCAATCGGGCCGCGCATCAACCCATTCGACCCGGCACTGCGCCGCCCGGCGCAACTGCTGGGCAGCGCTTCCCGAAGTGGGTGAGGCTTCCGTTTTCGCCGGCGATATGCCAGGGAGGGCCGGCATGACCGACGATCCAGCGCTCGACACCCTGTTCCTGCCGTTCCACAACGGCACCCTGGCCTGGCCGGCTGATGGCCGCGCCCTGCTGCTCGGCGCCCGTGCCGGCACCGCTTTGGCCGAATTCACCTCGCCGGCCCTGGCCTGCGAGCAGAGCTTCCGGCCGCGGGCCGCGGCGTTGGAGGCAGCGGGGCTGACCGTGTCGACCCGGGTCGAGGGCCGCTTCCCGCTGGTGCTGGTGCTGCCGCCGCGCCAGCGTGAGGCGACGAGGGCGCTGCTGGCCCGCGCACTGGACCAGGCCGAGCCGGGCGGGACGGTGGTGGTCAGCCTCGCCAACACCGACGGTGCGCGCTCGGCCGAGGAGGATCTGGCCCGGCTAGCCGGCCCGATCGACAGCCTGTCGAAGAACCGCTGCCGCGTGTTCTGGGCCCGGGCCGGCGCCGGCGATCCGGCCTTGCGCGCCGAGTGGGCGGCGCTGGACGAACCGCGGCCGGTGGCCGACGGCCGCTTCCTCAGCCGCCCCGGCCTGTTCGCCTGGGACCGGATCGATCCAGGCTCGGCCCTGCTGGCGGCACATCTGCCGACGGATCTGAAGGGGCAGGGCGCCGATCTCGGCGCTGGCTTCGGCACTCTCGCGGCCGAGGTCCTGGACCGCGGCCCGGAGGTGACGGCGCTCGACCTCTACGACGCCGAAGCGCGGGCGCTGGATCTGGCACGGCGCAACCTGGAGCCCTATGCCGGCCGGGTCGCGCTCGATTTCCTCTGGCACGATGTCGCCACCGGGCTGCCGCGGGACCGGCGCTACCATTTCATCGTCACCAACCCGCCCTTCCACGAGGGCGGCCGGGCCGACCGGCACGATCTCGGCCGGGCCTTCATCGCCGCCGCGGCCGCCGCGCTGCGCCAGAAGGGCCGGCTGTTCCTGGTGGCGAACCGGCATCTGCCCTATGAGGCGACGCTGGAGAAGGCCTTCGTCAAGGTCCGCCGCATTGCCGATGACGGCGCCTACAAGGTGATCGAGGCGGCGAAGGGCGTGCGATGAAGCTCGTCCGCCGCCTCGCCAATCTCGGCTATGGCAGCCGCAGGCAGGTCGAACTGCTGCTGCGCGACGGCCGCGTCACCGATGCCGGCGGCGCGCCGCTCGGGCCCGAGGCGCAGCCGGAGCAGCAGGACATCCGGATCGACGGCGAGCCGCTCGACCCGCCGCCCGGTGTCGTGCTGATGCTGCACAAGCCTGCCGGCACCACCTGCTCGACCAGCGATCCGGGCCGGGTGGTCTACGAGCTGCTGCCGCCGCGCTTCCGCCTGCGCAACCCGATCATCGCCCCCGTCGGGCGCCTCGACCGCGACACCACCGGCCTGCTGCTGCTGACCGATGACGGGCCGCTGCTGCACCGGATCATCTCGCCGAAGAGCCGGATCCCGAAAGTCTATGAGGCGACGCTGGCGCGCGACCTGACCGGGGAGGAGGCGGCGGTCTTCGCCGCCGGCACGCTGATGCTGCGGTCCGAGACCACGCCGCTGGCGCCGGCGATGTTGGAGGTGATGGGGCCGCGCCGCGCCCGGCTGACAGTGACCGAGGGCCGCTACCATCAGGTCCGGCGCATGTTCGCCGCCGCCGGCAACCATGTCGAGGCCCTGCACCGGACCGCCATCGGCGGCCTCGGTCTCGATGATCTGGCAGAAGGAAAGTGGCGGTTGCTGGCCGCGGCCGAGGTGGCGCGAGTGTTCAAGCCGACGGCATCTTGAACAGATGTTCGCCCGCTCAGACCCGGGGCGCGTCATAGGAATGTAATATTATAACTCCGTCCATAATTTTCCTTGTCGAGGCGCAGCCGCTGGCGCAGAGTGCCGACCCTGCAGGTCGGAGATCGGCCGCGAGGGCGTCGAGCAAGTTTCCTGCCGTCAGCTCCGCCGGCCCGTGTGTTTGTCGGTTTGGCACCCGTCCCCGGTGCCGATGCGCTTCACAGGATCCGGCGCATCGCCGATGGACATGGGATCGATCTTCTCCTGCGAAAACCACGGCGCGCGGCGGGCCTCCGGGGCCGCCAAGGGCTGCAACGACAAAAGCCGCTGGAGGAACCGCCATGGCAGGTCAGCACCGCAGGCGTCCCAAGACGAATCCGGCCCCGCTTCGGGCGGATGAACACAAGCCAACCCCGCTTCCGCAGAAGGCCGCGAACGACACCGACGTTGTGGTCCCGATGAGGGAGATCGCAGACATGGCCCCTTCGGCCGAGCAACCCCAACCCGCTGCACCCCGCCCGTCCCGCATCCAGGCCGCCCTCCGGGCCGAGATGCTGTGCCGCGGGCTGCGCCTGTCCCAGTCGGAGTTCGCCCGCCGCTACGGACCGGCCGGCGCCATCGTGCGCAACTGGGCGCCGCGCGACGGGCGGACGAGCGGCATCAAGGTATAGCCTCTCCCAAAGATCCTGAGCGATCCGACCGGCGGTCGCCGCCATTGCGGCCTGCCGGTCTTCGCTTGCCCGCGAGTTGGGATGACCGTCCGCACCTGCCGCGGATGACAGCCCGTCGGGTTCGGTGCTACCCGGAAGGGCAGTGCGGCCAGGGATCGAGGGGAGCGGATGCGCTGGGAGGGACGGACGGCGATGGCGCGGGCCTGGGTCCGGCTGCCGTCGGGCAAGCGGCTGGATCTGCTCAACCCCACCCCGTTCGACTGGGACGACCGCGACTTGGCGCTCGGCCTGGCCCGGACCTATCGCTGGGGCGGGCATTCGGYCTGGCCGCTGCCGCTGTCGGTCGCACAGCACTCGCTGGCCGTGCTGGCGCTGTGCCGGGCCTGGGCTCCGGCCCCGCTGTCGCCGCTGGCCGAGCTGCGCGAGCTGCTGCACGACGCCGATGAGGGGCTGCTGGGCTTCGATCCGCTGTCGGTGATCAAGCCGTTCCTGGGCCAGGAGTTCCGCGACCTGGCCGCGCGGCTCGAGGACACGGTGTTCCTGCGCTACGGCCTGCCGCGCTGGACGGTGGAGCAGAAGGCTTTCCACAAGCGAGCCGACCGGGTGGCCGCGGCCAGCGAGGCGATCCATGTCGTCGGCTGGACCCGTGACGAGGTCTGGCGGGTGCTGAAGATCCGGTTCCGGCCGGTCGAGGACGACCCGCTGCTGTCCGCCTATGGCGGCACGCCCTGGGAGCCCTGGTCGCCCGATGTGGCGGCGGAGCGCTTCCTGGAGGAGCTGGGCAGGCTGAAAGCGGCGGCCGGCTAGGACGCGTGTGGCGACCGCCGGGCGATGAAGCGCGCTACCGCGGGACCCAGCAGCACCACCAGGGAAAAGCGCACGGTCTGCAGCGCCATGACGAAGGGCAGGTCGACATCGCTGGAGGCGGCGATGATGGCGATCGAATCCATGCCGCCGGGGCTGGTCGCCAGATAGGCGGTCAGCGGGTCGACCCCGAGCGTCCGCACCAGCACGTAGGCGAGGCCGCTGCAGAAGGCGATCAGCGCCAAGATCGACAGCAGGATCTGCGGCAGCGCCCGCGCGGCGTGCACCAGCACCGAGCGGGTGAAGCCGAGGCCGATGTTCCAGCCGATCAGCGCATAGGCCAGGGCGAGCAGCCATTCCGGCAGCTCGATCTCGATCAGGCCAGTCCCGTGCAGCACCGCCCCGACCACCAGCGGCACCAGCATCGGGCCGGCAGGGATGCGCAGCCGCCGCCCGGCCGCGGCGCCCAGCCCGGCCAGGGCCAGCGTCGCCGCGAAGGCGCCGGCATCGATCGGCGGGAACCACACGATCGCCGCCGGACCGGCATCGCCGGCGTCGACCCAGAAACGGGCGATCAGCGAGGCCGCGGTGGCGACGCAGACGACGCGCAGATACTGCATGAAGGCGACCAGCCGGGCGTCGGCGCCGAACGCCTCGGCCATCAGCACCATGGCGGTCGCGGCGCCGGGGGAGGAGCCCCAGACGCCGGTGGTGCCGGGCAGCACCTGCCAGCGGCTCATCAGCCAGCCCAGCAGGCTGCTGGCGGCCAGCGTCGCCAGCACGATCGCCAGGAACAGCGGCCAGTCCCGCAGGAAGGACACCAGGATCGCCGGCGTGATCGCCCCGGCGATCAGGCAGCCGATGATCGCCTGGGCACCGAGATAGGGCTGGCGCGGCACCCGGATGGTGCCGCCGCCGATGCCGACCAGGATGCCCGCGACCATCGGGCCCAGCAGCAGCGCCGCGGGCAGGGCCGCGGCCTGCAGCAGGGCGGCGATCCCGGCCGAGACGGCCAGCAGGACGGCCCATTGCCCGGCGCGCGGCAGCCTGGCCAGGACCGGCAGGGCCGGGCCATTCACGGAAACCACTGCAGCCTCGCTTTCCGCCTCAGGTCCGGCCGAGCAGGATGTCCGCCGCCTGGGAGACGATTCCGATGCGGGGCAGGATAGACTCGACCGCGAAGCCATGCATCTCCGCCGACAGGCTGGTCATCGCATCCTCGGCGAAGACCACGGCGTAGTTCAGCTCCCAAGCGTTGCGGGCGGTGGATTCGACGCCGAAATTGGTGGCGATGCCGCCGAGCACGATGGTGCCGATGCCACGCCGGCGCAGCTGCAGGTCGAGCTCGGTGCCGGTGAAGGCGCCCCAGTGCCGCTTGGTGACAACGACGTCACCGGGCTCGGCCACGCCCTCGGCGAGGTCGCTCCAGCCCGCCGGCAAGCCGCCGGCCGGGCGGGGCATCGGCCGGTCCACCGGCTGGCGGGGCGCATCGGCGAAATCCGGCGCCCAGCCGACGCGGACCGGCAGCACCAGGGCACCGGCGGCACGGAAGCGCGCGGCCAGGGCCTTGGCCGTGACCAGCACCTCCGCCCCACCGCGGGGCGCGAGCGGCATGCCGAGGATGCCGTGCTGCAGATCGATCAGGACCAGGGCGGTGCTGTGCGGGTCGAGAGTGGGCATGTCGTCGCCTTTCGCGGCAGGCAGCGCGCCTCCAGTTCCGCCGGCGGGCCGGGCGGATGGACGGGGGCGGGTGCATGTGAAAATATGAGGATAGCCTCGCAATCAGTTTTATGAGTATGTCCTCACAAAAGTCAACGGTCTCCGACGCCGCCGTGATGCGCGAGCCCCGGCGCCAGCGCGGGCGCGACCGCGTCGCGGCGCTGCTGCAGGCGGGGGCGGCCGTGTTCGCGGAGAAGGGCTATGAAGCGACAACGATGACCGAGGTCGCGGCCCGGGCCGGCGCGCCGATCGGCTCGCTGTACCAATTCTTCCCGAGCAAGGAGGCGTTGGCCGACGCGCTGCTGGCCGGCTATAGCGAGCGGGTGCTGGCGAGGCTGCAGGCGGTCGAGGCGCAGGCGGCGCAGCTGGCTGTCCCGGCGCTGGCGAATGCGCTGATCGACCTGCTGGTCGGGCTGAAGCAGGAGCGCGCGGCGGCTCTGGCGCTGTTCGAGGCGCGACGGGACGCCGCCCAGCCGTTGCGGCTGCGCGACGCCTTGCGTGAGGGCGTGGCGCGGATTCTGATATTCCGCGCACCGGGGCTGCCGCCGGACCGGGCCATGGCGATGGCGATCGTCGTGCTGCTGCAGATGAAAGCGGCGGCGGCGCTCGGCGTCGAGCCGGGGTTGAAGCCGCGTGCCGCCGCCCTGGGCGAGCTGCGGCGGATGACCCGGCTCTACCTCGTCGAGGGCCTAGGCACCGATCAGGCCTGACGCGGCGGCAGGACGACCAGGCGCAGGGCGATCAGCAGCGCCGTCAGGGCCAGGGCGCCGATCATCAGGGTGACGCCCGGCCAGCCCCAATCGGCCCAGGCCACGCCGCCGAGCGAGCCGGCGACGCTGGAGCCGAGATAGTAGAAGAAGAGATAGAGCGAGGAGGCCTGGGCGCGGGCATGCCGCGCCCGGCGGCCGACCCAGCTGCTGGCCACCGAATGGGCGCCGAAGAAGCCGAAGGTCAGCACGGCGACGCCGGCGATGATCGCCCACAGATCGTCGCTGCGGGTCAGGGCGATGCCGGCCAGCATCAGCAGGATCGGCGCCCAGAACACCCGGCGGCGACCGAGCATGCCGGCGAGATGGCCGACCCAGATCGAGGCGCCGATGCCGATCAGATAGACCGCGAAGATGGCCGCCACCGCGGTCTGGCTCAGCCCGTAGGGCGGCGCGAGCAAGCGGAAGCCGGTGTAGTTGTAGAGCGTGACGAAGGCGCCCATCAGCAGGAAGCCTTCCAGGAACAGCCAGCGCAGCCCCGGGTCGCGCAGATGGTCGGCGAAGGCGGCCAGCAGCAGCCGCGGCCGCAGCGGCCGAGGGGTGAAATGCGCCGAGGGCGGCAGGCTGCGCCAGAACAGGAAGGCGCAGACCAGGCCGGAGAGCCCGACCACGCCGAGGCCGAGGCGCCAGGAGGCGAGGTCGGTCAGAATGCCGGCGATCAGGCGGCCGCCGAGCCCGCCCATGGCGCTGCCGCCGATGAACAGCCCCATCGCCAGCCCGACCGAACGGGGATGCATCTCCTCGCTGACATAGGCCATGGCGACGGCCGGCAATCCGCTGACCGCCAGCCCCATCAGCGCTCTCAACACCAGAAGTCCGTGCCAGGACGGCATCAGGGCGGAGAGAATGGTCAGGATCGCCGAGGCGAACAGCGATGCCACCATCACCGGCTTGCGGCCCCAGGCCTCGGACAGGGCGCCGGCGACCAGCAGCGCGACGGCCAGCGTCCCGGTGGTCAGCGACAGCGACAGGCTGCTCTCGGCCGCGCTGATGCCATAGGTCGTGGCGAAGACCGGCATCAGCGGCTGCACGCAGTAGATCAGGGCGAAGGTGGCGAAGCCGGCGGCGAACAGCGCCAGGTTGGTGCGGTGGAAGGCGGCGGTGCCGTGCTCGATGAAGGCGACGATGTCCTCGGCCGCCACCGTCCCGGCCGGCATGGTGTCGGCGATCGAGGATGGCGCGGATGAGCGCGGCAGGGACTGGACCGATGCGGTCACGGAAAGTCTCCGGCCGGGCCTGCGGAAGGGCGCCCGACCCTTCAGAAAACATGGCCGTGCCGATTGATAGTGTCCAATATGTTTGGCGGCATGTTTGATAGGCTTGGCGAATGATGGAACTGCGGCATCTGCGCTACGCCGTGGCCCTGGCCGAGGAGCTGCATTTCGGCCGGGCGGCGGCGCGACTGGGTATCTCCCAACCGCCGCTGAGCCAGCAGATCCAGGCGCTGGAGGAGGAGCTCGGCGCCCGGCTGTTCGAGCGCAGCAACCGGCGGGTGGCGCTGACCGAGGTCGGGCGACTGTTCCTGGAGCAGGCGCGGACCGTGCTGGCCGCGGCCGACCGTGCGGTGGAGGTGGCGCGCCGGGCGCAGCGCGGCGAGATCGGCGAGATCCGCATCGCCTTCACCGCCTCCGCCCCCTTCACCACGCTGATCCCGCAGACCATCTTCGCCTTCCGCCGCCGCCACCCGGACGTGCATCTGGAGCTGCAGGAGATGCCGACCCGGCAGCAGATCGAGGCGCTGGCGGAGCGGCGGCTGCAGATCGGCTTCCTGCGCAACCCGACCTACCCGCCGGTGCCGGACGGGATCGAGGTGCGCGAGCTGTTCCGTGACCCGCTGGTGGCGGCGCTGCGCACCGACCATCCGCTGGCGGCGGGTGCCCCTGCGCCGCTGGGCCTGGCCGAGTTGGCCGACGAATCCTTCGTCTGCTATCCGCGCGACGCCGGCACCAGCCTGTACGACCAGATGATCGGCCTGTGCCGCGACGCTGGGTTCAGTCCGCGGCTGGGGCAGGAGGCGCGCGAGGTCTCGACCATCGTCGGGCTGGTCGCGGCCGGGCTCGGCGTGGCGCTGCTGCCGGCCTCGCTGCAGCGGATCCAGGTCGAGGGCGTGGTGTTCCGCCGACTGTCCGACCCGGGCGCGGTCACCACCATGTGGCTGACCTGGCGCCGGGACGAGACCTCACCGGCGGCACGCGCTTTCATCGACATGGCGACGCAGGTCGATGCATCAATTAGTAGTAGCCGCTAGATCTAGCCGCACCTCCGGCGCAGCGCGGCCACTATTGGTATGAATTTTCCGTGTCGCCCTTCTTTTCGCTGGTGCAGCACGAGGGTTGGTGAGACGCTTCTCATGGCGGCGTGATTTTCGTCGTCAGTGATCGGAAAGGCGACATGCAAGGGCAGCAGCCTGGCATCACCATCCGCTTCCCGGCCCCCCACCAGGGTCAGCATCAGCATCGCCGCTCGTTCGAACGCCCCCTCGCAGGGGCGTTTGTCGTTTTCGGCCGTCCGTTCCGATCCGTCACTGTCCTGTTCCACCCGACCCGATGGAGGGTTCCGGCGAATGAGATCTCCCGGTGAAGGGGGCCGCAACTGGGATCCCCTGTTCGAGGATGCAAGCGAGAGCAAAGGACGACGTTCCATGGCCAAACGCAGCGCTTCCACCGCCCGTATCGTCCCGATCAGCGAGGGCTATGACGATGATTTCCGGGAGCAGAGCTACCTGAAGACGGTCAAGCCGCGGACCGCCAATCAGGAAGCGCTGATGAAGGCGATCGACGGCCATGCCATGACCCTGGCCCTCGGCCCCGCCGGCACGGGCAAGACCTATCTCGCCGTGTCCAAGGCGGTCGAGGCGCTGACCGCCGAGCGGGTCAGCCGCATCGTCATCACCCGGCCGGTGGTGGAGGCGGGCGAGAGCCTGGGCTACCTGCCGGGGGACATCAACGAGAAGATGGATCCCTGGATGCGCCCGATCTACGACGCGCTGTCCGACCGTCTCGGCGCCAAGCAGGTGCGCCAGATGACCAAGGAGGGGATCGTCGAGATCGCGCCGCTGGCCTATATGCGCGGCCGCACCATCTCGCGCAGCTTCGTCATCGTCGACGAGGCGCAGAACATGACCTTCCAGCAGCTGAAGATGCTGCTGACCCGCCTGGGCTGGCACTCGACCATGGTGATCACCGGCGACCCCGACCAGACCGACCTGCTGCCCGGCCTGTCCGGGCTGGAGGAAGCGGCGCGGCGGCTGGAGGCACTGGACGGCGTCGCCGTCGTCCGGTTGACCACCGCGGACATCGTGCGCCACCCGCTGGTCGCCGCGATGATGCCGCTGCTGGCCTGATCCGGAACCGCGGGCCGGACGCCGCCATTGCTGGAACGAGGGCTGCCATACGCCGGCGGCCCTCGTCACCAGCCACAGCGAGGCCGGCCATGGCAACGAAGACGCTGCACGACCTGTTCCTCAACGAGCTGAAGGACCTCTACAGCGCCGAGCAGCAGCTGACCCGGGCGCTGCCGAAGATGGCGCGCGCCGCCACCAATCCGGAGCTGAAGCAGGGCTTCGAGCACCACCTGGAGCAGACCAAGGCCCAGGTCGAGCGCCTGGACGTTGTGTTCAAGGATCTCGACGCGTCGCCGCGCGGCCAGAGCTGTGAGGCGATGGAGGGGCTGCTGGCCGAGGCGCAGGAGCTGACCGAGCTCGGGCTCGAGCCCGACGCGCTCGATGCCGCGCTGACCGCGGCGGCGCAGAAAGTCGAGCATTACGAGATCGCCGCCTACGGCACCGTCTGCACCTGGGCCAAGGCGATGAAGCACGACGAGGCGCTGAATCTGCTGCTGGAAACCCTGGCGGAGGAGAAGGCGACCGACGAGACGCTGACCAAGCTGGCCAAGACCACGGTCAACACCGCGGCGGCCCGGCACGCCCACCCGCGGGCAGCTTGAAACATCGCATTCGGTCGGTCGTCTCCGGTCGGCCGAACACTCTCAGCAAAAGAAAGGGCAGGTCCAGCCTGCCCTGATGCCGCGACGTCAGCGCTGTCGCGTCAATGCGGCCCGTGGCCGGAGAGACCGCCCTTCCGCCCGGCTTCCGCCGCGCGCTCGCGGTCATTGGCGAAGTTGCCGCCGCTTTCCTGTCCACCCTTGCGACCTGCCGCCGCCGCCCGGGCCGGATCGTTCTTGAAGTTGCCGCCGCTGTGCTGGCCGCCCTTGCGGCCGGCTTCCGAAGCGCGGGCGGGGTCATGGGCGAAGTTGCCGCTGCTCTTTTGGCCGCCCTTGCGGCCGGCTTCCGCCGCTCGCTCCCGATTGTAGGCGAAGTTCCCGGCGCCGCCCCGGTGCGGAGTCTGGCTGCTCGCCATAATCCAAGCTCCCTTGCTGTGGGCTTACGTCATGGGAATAGGCCGCAGCGAGGCGAGGTTCCCAATGAAAAATCCTTAACTTTCAGCCGCTTCGTCAGGCTTTGCTTGTGGTGATCCGGGGAGGTGCTGTCGGCCGGCCGGGATCCGGCGAATCTCGCCAGCTGCCCGGTCTGGCTAGAACATGGTGTTGGGGTTCGCCGCGGTCTCCGGCGCCGGCTGGATGACGTCCCAGTGCTCGACAATCTTGCCGTCGGCGACGCGGAAGATGTCGACGATGGCCCGGCCGCGGTCGCCCGGGCCGCTGGTGGACAGCACATGCAGCGCCACCAGATCGCCATCGGCGATCACCCGCTTGATGGCATTGGTCGCCTGCGGGTTCTTCCGGAACCGCTCGCTGAGGAAGCTGATGGTGGCCTCGGCGCCGTCCGGCACCATCGGATTGTGCTGGATGTATTGCGGGCCGACATACCGGTCGAAGGCCTCCTTCACCCGGTGCTGCTCGAAGGCCATCCGGTAGAACTCCACCACGACGGATTTCGGCTCCGGTCCTTCCGCGCGCGCCTGGATCACAGGCGCTGCCCCGGCGACGGCCAAGCCCATGGTCGCCAGGATAAAACGACGAGTGGATGGGTGCGGCATGATGGTCTCCCCTACGACGCGGCCAGTTTGATCGGTTCCGATCCAGATATCGGTTCCGATAAGGTACCTTTGGGTAAGCCCTGCAGGGTCGGGCGGGCAAGACGGGTTCTCCCCGTCACCTGGTGACGGATTGGTGACCGGCTGGATGGGCGAGGAAGGAGCGGTGATGGTGGCGCGGCAGATGGTGGACGGGGCGTTTCATCCCTGTCCGATCCGGGACGTGCTGGACCGGATCGGCGATCGCTGGAGTCTTTTGGTGTTGCAGACGCTGTCGCCGGGGGTGAAGCGCTTCACCGTGGTCAAGCGCGAGATCGGCGACATCTCCCAGCGCATGCTGGCGCAGACGCTGCGCCGATTGGAGCAGGACGGGCTGGTGACGCGCACGGTGCATCCGACGATCCCACCGCGGGTGGACTACGCGCTGACACCGCTGGGCCGGTCGCTGATGGAGCCGCTGGACGCGCTGGTGCGCTGGGCCGACCAGCATCACGACAAGGTGCGCGCCGCCCGCATGGCCTATGTGCCGCCGACCGCGGAAGCCGCTTAGAGACCGTTTGGAAATGCTACTGGCGCGGCCGTCTGACGGCGTTTTCTGCGCTTCCGGTGCTCACGGACCCAAACGTCCGCTGCGCGCCGGTTCTCGAAACCAACCGCCAGCCGACTCTCGCCAGCGCATTTCGAAACGGTCTCTTAACACTCAGGAGACCTGGCGCTCAGGCCGCCAGCTTCTGCGCCGTCCTTTTCTCGAGCGCCGCAGCGTCCAGGACCTGCAGCCGCCGTCCCTTGATCCGGAACAACCCGTCGCGCTGCAGCCGCTTCAGCGTCCGGTTGGCATGCACCAGCGAGATGCCGAGCGCGTCGGCGATATGCTGCTGGGTGAGCGGGAACGGCATGCCGTCGCTTCGCACCATGTCGCGCGCCTCGGCCCGGCCATACAGGTCGAGGACCAGGGCCGCCACCCGCTCCGGCGCGGTGCGCTGGCCCAGCGACAGCAACTGTTCCTCCATCGCGCGCTTCTGGTCCGCGGTCAGCGCGGCGAAGCGGAGCGCGATCTCCGGCTGGGCCTGGGACAGGCCGGCGACGTCCTGATAGGGGACGACGCAGAGCGAGACGTCGGTGATCGCCTCGATCGAGGTGACGGCGCTGTCGAAGAACTGGGCCTGGAAGCCGATCACGTCGCCCGGCAGGATGAAGGACAGGATCTGCCGGCGACCGTCCGGCAGGGCCTTGAACCGCATCGCCCAGCCGCGGGCCACGGTGTAGAGCGGCGGGTTGGAATCGCCCTCGGTCATGATCCGCGCGCCGGCGGGGAAGCCGACATCCTCGACCCGGCGCCGCTGGATATAGTCGAGCAACTCGGGGTCGAGGATCTTGAGCTGCGGCACATCGGCATCGAGCTTGACGTTCAGATCGTGGGGGGACATGGCAGGCTCTCCCGGTTCGGCGTGTCAGAAACGTGCCGAGCCGGCAGACGGTTCCGAGGTCGACCGAGACCCCGTGGTGGGCCGGCCCGTCGGCGCGAGCATCGATTGACCCCGTGGCGGCGGCGAGGCTATGTCGGGGAGGGGCGTTTCGGACCCCGCCGGACATCTCGGGAGTCCCCAATGCTGCGCCGCCTGCCGCTTGCCTTTGCCCTTCTCATCGCCGCCTGCGCCACCCAGCCGGTGCCGGCGCCGCGCACCGGCTATCAGCCGCAGACCACCGCGCATCTCACCGGGGCGGTCGCAGTCAATCCCATGGACTACCGGCCCCGCAGCGGGGTGGCGCCGCAGGGCAGCGTGCGCGACGTGCCAGGCTACGTCACCAACGCGCTGAAGGCCGAGCTGCGCCGCGCCGGCGCCGGGCTGAACTCGTCGCGCTGCGTGCTCGACGCCACGGTCCGCGATTTCAAGGTCGACCGGGCCGGGGCGGAGGAGCATTACGGCGTCGACATCCATTACGTGCTGGCGGTCGGCGGCAACGTCCAGTTCGACCAGGCCTTCGGCACCACCTTCACCGTGGCTCGTGGCCAGTCGGTGGACCGCGCGGTGGACGACGCCATCGCCAAGAACCTGAACTTTCTTCTGAAGGACGATTGGTTCGCCACCCTGCTGCTGCGGGACTGCAGCGGCCGCGCCTGAGAGCGGACCGAATCGAGGCCGGATCGGAGGCCTGGTTCTTCGGCCCGGTGCCGATATCATCGGCCCCGGACTCCGCCGCCCCGGCGGGTCCGCCGGCCGGCGGAATCCCATCGGGCGGGAGGCCGAGGGCCCGGCACAGGCTGGCGATCAGGGCTTCGATCGGCAAGGCGGTGTCGGCGAGGTCGACGTCGATGCGCTCGTCCTCGGTCAGCTTTTCCCGGAGCTCGGCGGTCAGCCGCTCCTGGGCCTCGGCGTCGGGCACCGCGGCAATGGCGGCGGCGACGCCGTGGGCGGCGGCCTGGCGCCGGCCGTCCTTCTCGTCCTGCCGGGCCTTCCGCCGGATCTCGGCCTCGCGCTGCGCCTGCTCCCGCTGCTGCCGCAGCCTGGCCTTGAGCGCGATGGCGCGGCGGATGCCGAGGAACAGGCTGCTGAAGCGGGTCTCCGCCTCCCCGGCGCGGTCGAGATCGCCGGCCGCAAGGGCGGCGAGGGCCAGGGCGTGAAAGCCGCGGGCGAGCTCCTCCCCGAGCGCCATCAGCTCGGACAGCATCGCGGCCTCGTCTGCGGCCGGTGACGCGGCGGAGTCCTCCCGCCGCCGGCGCAGCGTGAGCGCGACGGCGCGGCGGATGGCGAGGAAGAGGGTGCTGAAGCGGGTCTCGGCCTTGCCGGCCCGGTCGAGATCGCCGGCCGCGAGGGCGGCGACCGCCTCGGCCTGGAAGGTCCGGGCCATCTCCAGAGCGAGCTTCGTCAACCCGGACAGGAGCTCGGTCTCCCGCTCGTCCGTGGACGGCGAGCCGGGGGACGGAGTCTCGGCTGAGGTGGCATTGGCCATGTCTGTATTAGAACAAAAAGGGAACACTTAAGCCAGCAGAATCGCACTCGGTTGAATGGTCATCGCAATGTCGGAGCCGGAGCTGCTGGATGGCCACGCCCCTGCGGGGCTCGCCATGACGAATTTTGATCGGGGCGGTGGATCCGGATTACAGGATCAGAACCCCGGCTGTGATTTGGAGGGCAGTCATCTGCCCCACACCGTCATGGCGAGCGAAGCGTGGCCATCCAGTCTTTCAGCCGCCGCTCGTGACGGCGACAGTCTGGATGGCCACGCCCCTAGCGGCTCGCCATGACGGTTGTCTCGGAAGGCGTCAGCCGATCGTTCGCGGGTGGGCCAACGACCGGAAGATGTCGCGATAGGCCTCGACCGCAAGGTCGCGCAGCTGGGCGGCCTCGTCGATCGGGACCCACCGGATCTCGCTGTGCTCGTCGCCCAGCATCCGCGGCTCGCCTCCGGTCCAGCCGGTGACGACGAAGATATGGTACCGGGCTTCGCCGTTCAGGACGGGATCGGGGGCCGGCAGCGTCGCGACCAGGCGATTGCGCAGGGGCGTGACCCCGGCCTCCTCCTGCACCTCGCGAATCAGCGCCTGCTCCGGCGTTTCCCCGGCCTCGAGATGGCCGCCCAGCACATCCCAGCAATCCGGATAGAAGCGGCGCTGCGGCGTGCGGCGGCCCAGCAGGATGCGGCCGTCGCGCAGCAGGATGGCGCAGGCGATCTGCTTCATCGAGCCTACCTTGGTCATGGTGGGTTGCGGATGGTTGACATCGGATCGGTGCCGTCGCGCCATGGGACGGCAATCATGGACGAGAACCGAAGAGATTGACCATGCCGAGCGAAACCGAGCTGCCCGACATCCTCGTCGTCCCCGAGATCATGGCGGCGGGCAAATCGACCGTGGCCCAGGCGCTGGCGGAACGGCTGCCACGGGCGGTGCATCTGCGCGGCGATCTGTTCCGGCGCATGATCGTCTCCGGCCGGGTCGAGGTGACGCCCGACCTGCCGGCCGAGGCGATGCGCCAGCTCGACCTGCGCCACGAGCTGGCGGCGACGGTAGCCGGGCGCTATGCCGAGGCCGGTTTCACCGTGATCTGGCAGGATGTGATCCTGGGGCCGACCCTGGCGCGGGTCGCCGAGCTGTTGCGCGGCCGGTCCTTCGGCATCGTCGTGCTGTGCCCGTCGCCCGAAGCCGTGGCCGCGCGCGAGACGGGGCGAAGCAAGACCGGATACGGCGCCTGGACGCCCGCCGACCTGGACCAAGGCCTGCGCGCCGACACGCCGCGGCTCGGGCTGTGGCTCGACAGCTCGGGGCTGACGGTCGGCGAGACCGTCGACGCGATCCTGGCGCGCGTCGCCGAGACCCGGAAGGGGCTGTCGTGACGGGCGCGGAGCGGCTGGCCGCGGCGGCGCGGATGCTGCTGGCCGGCTTCGACCAGCCGGAGCTGGCCCCGTTCCTGGACGAATGGCCGGCACCCGACGCCGCGCGGCGGATGGTCGAGCCCAGGCCCCTGCCGGTGCTGCGCTGGCTCGACCAGGCCACGGCCGCGGCGGCGACCCGGCCGCTGGTCGATGAGGTTGTCGCCGCGGCCGGAACGCTGGCCTGGGGGCAGACCTATGCGGCGGGCGATCTGGGCGAGCGCTTTCTCGAGCGCTATGGCTGGAGCGAGCTGATCGGCCTGCGCGGCCCGATCGCCAGCGACCGGCTGGCCTGCGGCGTCCTGCTGCTGGGACCGGAGATCGAGTATCCGCCGCACAGCCATGCGGCCGAGGAGATCTATCTGCCGCTGGCCGGCACCGCCGATTGGCTCCGCGGCCGGGAGGGGTGGCGGCGGCGGCGACCGGGCGAGCTGATCCACCACCCGTCCGGCGTCGGCCATGCGATGCGAACGGATGAGCAGYCGCTGCTGGCGCTGTATCTCTGGCGCGGCGGCGACCTGGCGCAGAAGTCGAAGCTCCTTGGTGGAGGATCAGATGACCACGCATGAACGCTTCCTCGCCCAGGCGATCGAGCTGGCCCGCCGCAATGTCGAGGAGGAGGGCGGCCGGCCTTTCGGCGCGGTGCTGGTGCGCGACGGTGTGGTGATCGCCACCGGCGTCAACCAGATGGGCACCACCGGCGACCCGACGGCGCATGCCGAGCTGCAGGCGATCCGGGCGGCCGCCCATGCGCTCGGCGCGCTGCGGCTCGACGGCTGCACCATCTATGCCAGCGGCCATCCCTGCCCGATGTGCCTTGCGGCGATGACCATGACCGGCGTCGCCGCGGTGTACTATGCCCATTCCAACGAGGAGGGCGCGCCCTACGGACTGTCGACCGCCGCGGTCTATGCCGAGCTGGCCAAGCCGCCGGCCGACCAGGCGATGACCATCCGGTACCTGCCGGTGCGGCTGGACGGGATCGACCTTTACGCGCTGTGGCGCTACCGGCTCAGGGCGCCCGGACCCGGGTCATGACGATGTCGGCAGTGCCACCGCCGCCCTGGGTCAGCACCGGGTGGCGGGTGTCGGTGACGAACAGCTGCTTGCCGGCGCGCTCGACCCGAGCCGAGACGGCGTAGCTGTGGCGCTGGTCGATCTGCGCCGGATCGTAGGACAGGGTGAAGGTCGCCGGCACGCGCACCGGAGCGATGCGCTGCTCGGCCACCACCGTCGACGACGCGTCGGCCAGCGAGACGTCGAGCAGCTGCACGATCAGCTCCGCATCCGCCGGCAGGGCGATGCGCTCGCGATAGGTGGCGGTGCCGGTGACAGCGGCGCTGGCGACAGGGGCGGGCGTCGGCGTGGCAGTCTCCTCGGTCCGGCTGCAGGCGGCGAGAGCCAGGACCACAGCCAGGGTGGTGATCGGACGGAACATACGGATCATCGATACTCTCCAGGCTCGGGCCAGCCGCTGTCCGGAGAGAACGCTCCACCAGCCGATCGGTTGCGCAGGTGATGCGGGGCGCACGGCCTCGCCGGTGTTTTGCGGAGAGCCGATCGATTCACAAGACCGGATGCTTCCACCAGTGGTGAAATATTCGAACAAGAAGATGGGGCGATATTCATGGTATTGAGCCTTGATGTAGACATTTGACGTGCTAGGATGTTTATCATTTATATTAATTTAGGGAGGATATTATGCCGAGTTACGGTGGTACGGAGGGGAGCGATTTTATCCACTATCCGGGCGCGTCAGGTTCGTATCCCGGCTATCACGAGATTTTGATCGACCAGGGTGGGACCACCTATATCTACGGCAATGGCGGCGACGACGTGATTGCGGTCCAGGCCGCTGTCTACGTCATGGATGGCGGCGCCGGCGACGACCTGTTCCGGCTCGATGACGCGCCGGCGTTCGTCAGCTACCTGTTCGGGGGCGCCGGCGACGATACGGTCAGCTTCGTGAACCGGATCGCGGGCGCCCAATTCGGAAGTTTCAATACGATCCAGGTCTCCTCGGTCGAGAACGCCATCGGCAGCAACTTCAACGACGTCATCGGGCTGACCGGGGCAACCGGCGCCGGCATCGCCAACCACCTGCAGGGAATGGCCGGGGACGACCGGCTGAGCGGCTCCGGCGGCGGCGACACCATTGACGGCGGCGACGGCAACGACACGGTCGATTATGGGGATCTCACCGCCGCCATCCAGGTCGATCTCGGGCTTAGCCAGGGCACCGGCGGCGCGGCGCTCGGCGACACCTACATCAGCGTCGAGAATGCGATCGGCGGCAGCGGCAATGACCAGCTGATGGGAAGCGGCGGCAACAACCGACTCGAAGGCGGCGCCGGCGACGACCAACTGTTCGGCGGGGACGGTGGCGACACCCTGGTCAGCGGCACCGGGAACGACGTCCTCAGAGGCCAGGGCGGCGCCGATACGCTGATCGGGACGACCGCGACGGCCGTGCTGATCGGCGGCGCCGGGGCCGATCATTTCGATGGTGCCCATCTGGCGACCGTGTCCTATGCCGAGAACGCGGTGGGCGTCAGCGTCAGCCTCACCAGCAGCGCGGCCGTAGGCGGCGATGCGACCGGCGATACCTTCACCAATGTTAATTCGGTCTCGGGCAGCGCCTTCGCCGACACCCTGGTCGGAAGCAGCGGGAACGATCGCTTCGACGGCGGTGCCGGGAACGATTACCTGACCGGGCGCACCGGGGCGGATCAGCTCGTCGGCGGCGCCGGGATCGATACGGCCCAGTATGCCGACAGCACGGTGGGGGTGCAGGTCAATCTGCTGTCCGGCACCGGCGCCGGCGGCTCGGCGGCCGGCGACACGCTCTCCGGCATCGAGAGCGTGGTCGGCAGCACCCATGACGACGTCCTGACCGGCGACGGCGGCGCCAACGGCCTGTGGGGCGATGCCGGGAACGACGTCCTCGACGGTGGCCTCGGCGCCGACCGTCTCGACGGCGGCACCGGCGTCGACACGGTCGGCTACACCCATTCCAGCCTGGGCGTCATGGTCGATCTCGGCGCCGGCACGGCCCGGTTCGGCGATGCCCAGGGCGATGTGCTGACCAATGTCGAGAACCTTGTCGGCTCCGCCCGCGGCGACACCCTGACCGGCAATAACGGGGCCAACATGCTGTCCGGCGAAGACAGCAACGACCGGCTGACCGGGGCCGGCGGGGCTGACGTTCTGAACGGCGGGGCCGGCGGGGACCTGTTCACCTATCGGGCGGTCGGCGATAGCACCGTTGCCGTGGCAGGCCGCGACACGATCCAGGACTTCAACAGCCTGGAGAACGACAAGATCGACCTCAGCCAGATCGATGCCGACGGCAATGCCGGCAACGGGAACAGCGCCTTCCACTTCATCGGCGAGGGTGTCTTCACCGGATCGGGGTCGGAGGTGCGCTTCGAGATCGCCGGCGACGACCTGCTGGTGCAGGCGGACACGAATGGCGACAAGGTCGCCGACTTCGCCATCCTGGTGCAGGGAAGCGCCACGCTCACCGCGGCCGATTTCGTGCTGTGACTGGGCGGGCGCCGGTCTCGCGGATCGGCGCCAGCGCCCAGGGCTGCCGGTCGAGGTTTCGGGGTGTTGAAAGGAGTGGAGTTCACTTTTTATTGTCATCCTCGGGCTTGATCCGAGGATCCAGGGGCAGCCAGAGCAGTTCTCGATGGCCCCTGGATTGCCGGGTCAAGCCCGGCAATGACAATAAGAGTTCAGTTCAGCGTCTAGATCTGCAACCTGAAAAGCTTGACTGGCCAGCCGTGGGTCAAGTCCAGGCATGACAGTTAAAAATAGAACCCTCGGTTTTGAATTTCGTCCACCCGCTGTTGTTCAACCTCAACCGGACATCTGTGCCCGCCCCGGTATCAGTCGCGGAAGTTCAGATACTGCAGCGGCTGCTCGATCTTCAGACCACGGACCACGGCGATGGTGGCCTGCAGGTCGTCGATCTTCTTGCCGGTGACGCGCAGCTCGTCGCCCTGGATCGCGGCCTGGACTTTCTGCTTGCTGTCCTTGATCGCCTTGATGATGGTCCGGGCCAGGTCGCGGTCGATGCCCTGCTTCACCACCACCTCCTGGCGCACCATGTTGCCCGAGGCCTTCTCCACCGTCTTGAAGTCGAGCGCGCCGGCATCGAGCTTGCGCCGGGTGAAATAGACGCGCAGCAGCTCGTGCATCTGCTTCAGCTTCAGGTCGTCGTCGGCCATGATCGTCAGCGTCTCGTCGCTGCGCTCGATCGTGCACTTCGACCCCTTGAAGTCGAAGCGCTGCGCCACCTCGCGGGTGACGCCGGCGACGGCGTTGTCGACTTCGGTCAGGTCGGTCTTGGAGACGATGTCGAAGGAGGGCATGACCATTCGCGGATCTGCGGAACCAGATCGGCGAGTCTAGCCGATTCCGCGGCGAATGGGAGCCTTCATGGCCGGAATCGGATGATTGGCTGGCGCCGGCGCGCCGAAGGGCGCCAGCGTCGCGCCATGCCGCCGCAGCGCGGCCGGGAAATCCGACCCGGCGAAGTAGCGATATTCCACCGCGCGCATCCCGGTGACCGGGTCGAGGGCGGCGAGCCGGGTGTCGACCAGGCCGGGATGGCACATGATCACCGTCCGGTCCGGCGCGGTCTCGAGCCAGCGCTCGAACAGCACGCCGTAGCCGCGGTCGATGAAGTCGTAAACCCCGCAGAAGCTGTCGTTCCGGCGCGCGGCCGCCTGGTCGAGCACGGCGTCGGACCGCAGGCTGAGGGCCTGCAGGGCGAGCGATTTCACGGCGAAGGGACGGCGGATGATCCGCCGTGGGCGGTCGCCGCAGCGCCGGATCCAGCGCGGGCGCAGCCCGGCCGAGCGCAGGGTCAGAGCCAGGGTCTCGGCGATGCCGGGCAGTAGATGGATATGCTGGTGTCCGTCGATGAAGTCCGGCGCCCGGCCGAAGGCATCGACGAACGCGGCGTGCTGCGCCTCGATCTCGGCCGACAGGGCGCCCGTCGGCAATCGCCGGGCGAGGCTCAGCCGGACCAGGGCGGCGAGGCTTGGGAACCGGTTCCAGCCGGCCCCTTCGCGCAGCTGCGGCGACAGCGGCGCAAAGGGCCCGGTGAGACAGAGATGCAGGCCGATTTCGGCTGGCCCGGCGGCGGCGGGCAGACTGCGCAGCAGGCCGGCCGCTTCGGCCCAGAAACTTCCGACGGTCAGGCAGCTGGTGCCGGACAGGCGGCCCTCGGCCAGCAGCTGGCGGATCGCCAGCGACACGCCGGGGGCGAGGCCGTAATCATCGGCGACCAGCGTGATACGTCTCGAGGACATGGCTCAACTCTTCCACACGGTCGCGCCGCCTATGCTCGGCGACGACATAGAGGGGGCGGTCCTTCACCTCGTCGAGGATCTGGCCGAGATATTCGCCGAGGATGCCGAGATTGATCAGCAGCACCCCGCCAATCAGCACCAGGATGGCGATCACCCCGGGCACGCCGGGCAGGGCCACGCCTTCGGCCAGGCAGACGATGGTGATCCACAGCCCGTAGGCGAAGGCGGTCAGGGCCATGGCGAAGCCGAGCAGCGTCGAGATCCTGAGCGGCATGCGGCTGAACGAGGTGACGCCGTTGAGCGACAGCAGCAGCAGCTTCCAGAACGACCATTTCGTGGTGCCGCCGATCCGCTCCGCCGGCTGGTAGTCGATCCGGCGCTGCTGGTAGCCGACCCAGACCGACAGGCCCTTGAAGAACCGGCCGCGCTCGCGCAGGCCGCGCAGCGCCTCGGCCGCCCTGGCCGATATGAGGCGGAAATCCGCCGCATCCGGCGCGATGCGAAAGGCGTTGCCGGAATTCATCAGCCCGTAGAAGGATTTGACCAGCAGGCGGTAGACCGGCCCGGCCTCACGCCGGCGGCGGACGGCATAGACGATGTCGTCGCCGTCGACCAGCCAGTGGCGCACGAAGGTGTCGATCAGCTCCGGCGGGTGTTGGCCGTCCGAATCCATGAACACCACCGCGTCGCCCATCGCGGCGTCGAGGCCGGCGGTCAGCGCCGCCTCCTTGCCGAAGTTGCGGCTGAGGCGGATCAGCTCGACCCGCGCCCAGCCGTCCGGCAGGGCGGCGATGACCCCGGCGCTGCCGTCCCCGCTGCCGTCGTCGACATAGATCACCTCGACCGTCAGGCCGTGGGCTTCGTCGAGCCGGAAGGCCAGGGCCTCGAGCTGCCGGTGCAGCGCCGCCACCGACTCCGCCTCGTTGTACAGCGGCACGACGATCGACAGGCGGCGCGGGATGGTGCGGAGGGTGTGGTTCATCATGGCCTCATGAGCCGGGGCAGGTGACGGCCGGGATGGTCCGGCCGGGAAGCACGGCGAGCCAGACGGTGCGGCTCTCGAGCGGCGTGCCTAGCGCCGTCCGCGCCGGCCAGGCGTAGGCGGTGACGTCCCGGGGGCAGAGGCCGGCGATCGGGCGGCCCGGCACGGGGACGCGCCGGGAGGCGTAGACGGCGCCGCTGCGCAGCAGGCGGTCCTGGTCGACCCAGGGCGACAGCGTTGGATCCGCATCCTCGAAGACCTGTGGCCAGGCGGCGCCGTACAGGGAGACCGTCCCGGCCTCCGGGATGGTGCCGATCACGGTCTCCGGCGCGCCGGGCTGGCTCTGCCGCCACAGCGCCTCGGCCGCCGCGGACAGGGCCGGGCCGTCGAGATTCATGATGTTCGGCCTGCCGGTCAGGCCGGGCTTGACCAGCATCAGCACCACGAAGCCGATCGCGAAGGCCGGTGCCAGGGCCAGGGCGGCGGTGCGGAAGCGCGACGCCGCGAGGCCGAGGGCGGGCAGGAGCAGGGCCAGGAGCGGCGGCGCCGCCAGCACGAAGCTCATGCCCCACATCGTCCGGATGCGGATGCCGGTGGCGGCCGAGGCGAGGGCGAGGACGGCGATCGGGACCAGGTAGACGAAGGCGAGATAGACCCCGGCCGGAGAGCCCAGCCGTCGGTGGGCGAGCTGGAGGAGGGACGCGACTCGCTCCCGCCCCAGCGGGCTGAGCCCGATCGCCGCCGCCAGCAGCATCGGCACGACGGCGAAGGCCTGGTCGCCGAGGAAGGTGAGGGGGCCGATCAGATGGCCTGCCGGGCCGGTCAGGGTGTCGTCGCTGCGCTCGGCCAGATAGCTCAGCGTGGTGAAATCGTTCTGCGCCAGCCACAGCAGATGCGGTGCGACCACCAGCAGGCAGGCCGCCACTGCGAGATAGGGGCCGGGCCGGGCGAGGTGTCGCCGGCCGGCGGGCGACAGCAGCAGATAGGCCAGCAGCGTGGCCAGCAGCACGCCGATGGAATACTTCGCCAGCAGGCCCAGCCCGGCGGCGAGCCCGGTCAGCACCCACCAGGCCGCACGGTCGCGGGTGACGGCGCGCCAGAACAGCGCCATCGTCCAGGCCCAGAAGGCGAACTGCACGGTGTTCGGGTTGAAGCGCGGCGCGGCGTAGGTGGTGTAGTGCGTCAGAGCCAGCAGGACGACCGCGACCAACGCGGCCCGGCGCCCGGCGACGTCGCGCGTCAGCAGCCAGATGCCGGCGAAGGCGGCGGCGATGAAGGCCTGGCTCAGCGCGTAATAGGCCCAGTCGGCGCTGCCGAACACGGCATGGACGAGCTCGGCGGACCAGGCGGCCAGCGGCGGGTGCTTGTGATAGCCCCAGAGCCAGTGCTGGCCCCAATAGAGTCCTTCGAGCGTGTCGGGATGAAGGTTGCCGTCCAGCCAGGCCGGCAGCAGGGTCCAGGCCACGAAGCCGGCGCCGAGGAACGCGGCGACCCAGAGCGGATGGATATCACGGGCGACCGGCAGCAGCGCTCCGGCCGGCGCCGGGTCGGGATGGTGCGTCCCCAGCGCGGCCGGGGCCTCGGCAATGGATCGGACCGCTTCTGTGCTCACGATGTCATTGCTGCTCGATGGGACGCTTGATCTCGGCCCGGCCGATGGCGGTCGGGGATGTGACGCCATCAGAAATAATGGCTCGCCCGAGGTTTCGGTATTTACGGTTTGGTATGGATTTCTGATGCGCCGTCTATTCGTCAGCGCTGGCTCTGCCCGAGATTAAAGTATTGTGGAGAGAAATTAATAATTTTGGTCTGTTTGAGTAGTTCGATGAAAAACTGCAGACGTGCTTGTGAAAGGACGCCACTTCTGCTTGCCGGCCCGTAAAAGACGAAGGCCCGCCGGCAATTGCGGCGGGCCTTGCTGGAACCGGGAGCAGGAGGCGGTCGGTCAGTCGGCGCGTTCGGCGACCTGGGTGTTCGGCGCGTAGATGAAGCCGTAGGTCGGGTAGACCGAGGTCCCCATCTGCCCGGTCGGCTGATGCCAGAAGCGGGTCTGGCTCCAGTCGTTCTTGGCCGAGACGTCGATCACCCGGGCCGGCTCGTTCACCCGGCCGCGCGGTGCCCAGTTGGCCTGGTCGACGATGATCTCGCGGGAGCTGACCACCCGGCGGACCACCGCAACATGGCCGCGGCGCATCGAGCCGGTGCGCTTCAGCACGATGACGGAGCCGGCGACCGGCATGCGGCCGCGATTGTAGCGACCGGCGGCGGCGTCCCACCAGCGCCACGCGTCGCCGGAGATCTCGAACCCGGTCAGCTCGCGGGCGAAGGGAACGCAGGACCAGCGGCGACCCTGGGTCTTCAGCGCAGCGACGCGCTGGATCTGCCGCTGCTCGGTGACGTTGCGGGCCGTCAGCTGGGTGCGCGGGATCGCCGCATCGGCCGCGGCAGGAGCCTGAGGGCGAACCCGGGGGGCCGGTGCTGCGGCCGTCTTCCGCTCGGTGGCCGGTGCCGGGCTGGCCGCCCGGTCCGTCGCCGTCTGGCCGGTGGCCACGGCGCTGCGGACTGCGCCTTCGACCCGCTCACTGGCCTGGCCGGCGGCTGCGGCAGCCGCGGCATTCAATTCGCGCGTGGTGCGCGATGCGGCGTGTGCGGTTTCGCTGAAGAGGGCGACGCTGCAGACCAGCGTCAACAGACTTGCAGTGAGGGTACTGAGTGGGCGCTTGGCCCGACGTTGAGTTCTGAGTCTGAAGTCATAGTCATTGTCGCGGGTCATCACTGGCCCGTCCCCCCTGCGCTGTGTCAATCGGACTGCACTCGCTCCCTTGGCGCTCCAAACGGATGCAGCGCCTTTCCGTCCGGCTCGTTCGGTGACCCCAGTCACCGCCCCCTCACCGGCAAGGATGTCTAGTAACATTCTGAAATATTCCCGCCAAGCAAAAATGACACGCTTTCGCCCGATTCCTGCCCGCTTTCGAACTTCAATACAAAAGCGGTCCAAGTTTATGTATTGCAGGCGGACGTAAAAAAATTATTGGGGTTTTGCAAAGTGCATGGGTCGCTTCGCGGGCCTATTCGTCCCGCCGTGAACACGATGCTGGAAAGTCGAACGGTTCAATTGATTGGTAAGACTATTTAAGGGCAGGGAAGCGAAGCGGCTGCTAACATCTTGAACGTCCGACATATCCAGAGGATGTTCCGGTTTCGGACCTTGCAGCGAAGCGGGAAGCCCCGCGCCTGGCGCATAGCAGAATATCCCGTGCCCTGGCAGCCCTTCGCCGGCCGCGCTACAACCTCCTTCCGAGATTCAGGCGGCCGGATGCGCCGAGAAGAGGGAGACCGAACCGATGCAGCTCACCGACTCGAAGCTTTTCCGCCAGCAATGCTACATCGACGGGCGCTGGGCGGACGCCGATGACGGGCGGGTGATCGACGTCACCAACCCGGCCGGCGGCGCCAGGCTGGGCAGCGTGCCGCGCGCCGGCACCGCCGAGACCCGCCGCGCCATCGCCGCCGCCGACAAGGCCTGGCCGGCCTGGCGCGCCAAGACGGCGCAGGAGCGGTTCACGATCCTGCGGCGCTGGTTCGAGCTGATGCTGGCGAATCAGGAGGACCTGGCGAAGCTGATGACGGCGGAGCAGGGCAAGCCGCTGGCCGAGAGCCGCGGCGAGATCGCCTATGCCGCCAGCTTCGTCGAATGGTTCGCCGAGGAGGGCAAGCGGATCTATGGCGACACCATCCCGGCGCCGGCCGGCGACCGCCGCATCGTCGTGATCAAGCAGCCGATCGGCGTCTGCGCCGCGATCACCCCCTGGAACTTCCCGGCGGCGATGATCACCCGCAAGGCCGGCGCGGCGCTGGCCGCCGGCTGCACCATGGTGGTCAAGCCGGCCAGCGAGACGCCCTATTCGGCCCTGGCGCTGGCCGAGCTGGCGGAGCGTGCGGGCATCCCGGCCGGGGTGTTCTCGGTCATCACCGGCAGCGCCGGCGAGATCGGCGGCGAGATGACGTCGAGCCCGATCGTGCGCAAGGTGACCTTCACCGGGTCGACCGAGATCGGCAAGCTGCTGATCCAGCAATCGGCCTCGACGGTGAAGAAGGTGTCGATGGAGCTGGGCGGCAATGCGCCCTTCATCGTCTTCGACGATGCCGATCTCGACGCCGCGGTGCAGGGGGCGATCGCCTCGAAGTACCGCAACACCGGCCAGACCTGCGTCTGCGCCAACCGCCTGCTGGTGCAGGACGGGGTCTACGATGCCTTCGCCGCCAAGCTGGCCGAGGCGGTCGGCAAGCTGAAGGTCGCCGATGGCATGACCGACGGTGCCCAGCAGGGGCCGCTGATCAACATGAAGGCGGTCGAGAAGGTCGAGGAGCACATCGCCGATGCCGTGGAGAAGGGTGCGCATGTCGCCCTGGGCGGCAAGCGCCATGCGCTGGGCGGCACCTTCTTCGAGCCGACGATCCTGACCGATGTGACTCCGGAGATGAAGGTGGCGAAGGAGGAGACCTTCGGCCCGCTGGCGCCGCTGTTCCGCTTCAAGACCGAGGAGGAGGCGATCCGGATGGCCAACGACACCGAATTCGGCCTGGCCTCCTATTTCTACAGCCGCGACATCGGCCGGATCTGGCGGGTCGGCGAGGCGCTGGAATACGGCATCGTCGGCATCAATGAGGGGCTGATCTCGACCGCCGTCGCGCCGTTCGGCGGGGTCAAGGAAAGCGGCCTCGGCCGCGAAGGCTCGCACTACGGCATCGAGGACTATCTCGAGGTCAAATACCTGTGCATGGGCGGGCTGAACCGGTGACCGAGACGCTGTCGCCGCAGGAGCAGGGCAAGCGCGCGGCCGGCGAGGCCGCGGCGGCGCTGGTCGAGGACGGCATGCGGCTCGGCCTCGGCACCGGCTCGACCGTCCGCTGGGTGCTGGAGGCGCTGGGCCGCCGCATCCGGGAGGAGGGGCTGCGCGTCACCGGCATCCCGACCTCGGAGCAGACGGCCGAGCGGGCGCGCGCGCTCGGCATCCCGCTGACCGACTTCGCCGCAACCGAGGCGCTCGACCTGTGCATCGACGGGGCCGACGAGGTCGAGCGCGGCACGCTGCGCCTGATCAAGGGGCTGGGCGGGGCGCTGCTGCGCGAGAAGATCGTGGCCGAGGCCTCTTCCCGCTTCGTCGCCGTGGTCGACGCTTCGAAGATCGTCGAGGTGCTCGGCGAGAAGGCGCCGCTGCCGGTCGAGGTCACGGCCTTCGGCTGGGAGGCGACGGCCCGGCGCCTAACGGCCCTCGGCGGCGCCCCGGTGCTGCGGCAACGCGACGGCGCCGCGGTCCGCACCGATGGCGGCAACCTGGTGCTGGATTGCGGCGGCTTCGCCCCGATCCGCGACCCGGATGGGCTGCAGCGGGCGGTCAGGTCGATCGCCGGGGTGGTCGAGACCGGTCTGTTCCTCGGCGGCGCCGAGCAGGCGATCATCGGCCAGGCGGACGGCACGACGACCTCGCTGCGGCCCATGCCCTGAGAGCTCCGGACCGAGGCGGACAAGGCCATCCGCCTCGGCTATGGTCCGCACATATCGAGACCAGGAGAGTCCATATGAGCACCCGGGCGAGCTACGGCACCTGGCACGCCGACCCTGCGCGCGAGGTCGCCATGGCGGACGGCCACCGGCCCTATTGGGAGCACTTCATCGGCCTGGTGCCGGAGACGGATCTGGCCGGGCGCGACGTGCTCGATTTCGGCTGCAACCGTGGCGGCTTCCTGCAACTGCTGCACGCGCGGCGCCCGTTCCGATGGGCGCTCGGCGTCGACATCGCCGCCGACTCGATCGCCGCGGCGGAAGCCGCCAAGGGCGACCTTCCGGTCGAGCATCGCGTCGTGACCGACCTCTCGCCCTGGGTCGGCCGCTTCGACATCGCCTTCAGCTACGAGGTGATCTACCTGCTGCCGGACATCGCCGGCCATGCGGCGCAGATGGTCCAGGCGCTGCGCCCCGGCGGCGTCTATTACGCGGTGACCGGCTGCCACACCGACAGCCCGCTGTGGCCGCACTGGCGCAGCCTGATCGGCGGGACGACCAACGCGCCGGTCCAGGACCGGTCGCCCGACGACTATGCCGAGGCCTTCACCGCCGCCGGCTTCGCGGTCTCGGTCAAGAAGTTCGGCTATGACGGCTTCGTGCCGGCCGGCAAGGACCGGCGCTACTATCCGAAGCTGATCGACGCCGTGACCTACGGGGCGGAGCACAAGCTGCTGTTCCGTCTGGCCAAGCCGGCCGCCTGAATCAATGGGCGGTCCGGGCGCCGCGCCGCCGGCCCTCTTCGGTGATCGCCTCCGCCAGATCTGGCCGCTGGCCGGCGAGATAGCGGAAATCGGCGACGTCCAGCACCAGCAGCGAGCAGGCGGTTCGCGCCACCACCGTGGCAGTGCGCCGGCCGTCCTGCAGCAGCGCCACCTCACCGAAGAAGCTGCCTTCCGCCAGCGTCACCGGCTCGGGCAGCCGCACCTCGACCTCGCCGCGGACGATGAAATACATGCAGTCGCCGACTTCGCCGCGGCGGATGATCGTGCCGCCTGCCGGCACCTCCTTCTGCCGCAGCGCCCGCGCGATCTCACCGATCACGGCGGCCCCGGCCGAGCGCAGGAACGGCACCTGGGCCACCAGCGACCAGATCCGCACGAAGTCGCGGCGCCGGATCTCATCGGCGAAGCCGGTGGCCAGGATGCCGGCCAGCAGCGCCAGCACCATGATGCCGGAGACCATCACTGCCGAGCCGAGCATGCGGCCGAGAGGGGTGACCGGCACGGCGTCGCCGTAGCCGGTGGTGGTCATGGTGGTCACCGCCCACCACAGCGCTCGCGGAATGCTGCCGAACCGCTCCGGCTGCGCCGCCCCTTCGGCCAGATGCGCCAGCGTCGCCGCGATCACGACCGCGGCGATGAACATCAGCAGCACGCCGCCCAGCGTGTGCCGTTCGTTGCGCAGCACGCGGCCGAGCGCAGTCGCGCCGGGGACGTAGCGGACCAGCTTCAGGACCCAGATCATCTCGATGCCGCCGGCTGCCGTCTGCAGCATCGTCGCCGGGTCCGGCTGCAGCAGGATCGGGATGATCGGCAGCAGGCACGCGGCGTCGATCAGCCCGGTCGGCGAGACCGCCCAGCGCCAGCGCACCGCCCGGTCGGATCGTGCGGCATGCCCCGGCGCCTCGACCGCGGTCCACAGCCTCAGCCCGTATTCGGCCGCGAAGACGACCACCAGCGCCGCGAAGGGCAGGCGCAGCATGTCGGCCTCCACCGGCACTGTCGGCTCCGTGCTGAGGGCGGCGAGAACGAGGCCGGCGATCACCAGGAGGATCTGGATGACCCGGATCGTCCGGGCGGCGCGGCTGCGGCCGTTCGGGTCAAGAACATCGTGGATGCGGCGGCGAAGGGCGGTCGGCATGGCGTCGGGTCATTGCGGCGGGGATCTTGCGCCGGCGCCCGATCATGTGCAAATGCCGTTGGCGCGCGCTCGGCGCTGCCTGGACCGCTCCGCAACCCTCGGGACTCGCCATGACCAGCATGGATTTCGACTATTTCGTCATCGGCGGCGGCTCGGGCGGCGTGCGCTCGGCCCGCATCGCGGCGCAGCATGGCGCCCGCGTCGGCATCGCCGAGGAGCGCTACTGGGGCGGCACCTGCGTCAATGTCGGCTGCGTGCCGAAGAAGCTGCTGGCCATGGCGGCGCATTTCTCCGCCGATTTCGAGGATGCCGCCGGCTTCGGCTGGACCGTCTCGTCCGCGACCCATGACTGGGCCACGCTGATCGCCCGCAAGGATGCCGAGATCGGCCGGCTGAACGGCATCTACCGCACCCTGCTGACCAATGCCGGCGCCACCATGTTCGACGCCCGCGCGGTGCTGGTCGACGCGCACACGATCGATGTCGGCGGCAGGCGGGTGACCGCCGACCGCATCCTGGTGGCGACCGGCGGCTGGCCGGTGCTGCCGGACAAGCCGGGCGTCCGCGAGCACGCCTTCACCTCGAACGAGGCGTTCCATCTGGAGCGGATGCCACAGCGCGTGGTGATCGTCGGCGGCGGCTACATCGCCGTGGAGTTCGCCAGCATCTTCCACGGCCTCGGCGCCGAGGTGACGCTGGTGCATCGCGGCGACATGGTGCTGCGCGGCTTCGACGACGACCTGCGCGTCCACCTCGCCACCGAGATGGGCAAGGCCGGGATCAATCTGCGCCTCGGCTGCAATGTCGAGGGCATCGCCAAGATCGGAGATGCCCTGGCGGTGACGCTGAGCAACGACGAGGTGATCGCCGCCGACGGGGTGATGTACGCCACCGGCCGCAAGCCGAACTCGGCGGGGCTGGGGCTGGAGGCGGTCGGGGTCGCGGTCGATACCGACGGCGCCATCACCGTCGACGAGCACTACCGGACCAGCGTGCCGAGCATCTACGCGCTGGGTGACGTCACCGACCGGCTGAACCTGACGCCGGTGGCGATCGCCGAGGGCCATGCCCTGGCCGACACGCTGTTCGGCGGCCGGCCGCGGGTGCCGTCCTACGAGAACGTGCCGACCGCGGTGTTCTCCAACCCGCCGATCGGCACGGTCGGGCTGACCGAGGCGGCGGCGCGGCAGCGCCATGGCGAGGTCGATGTCTATCGCGCCGTGTTCCGGCCGATGCGCCACACCCTGTCGGGCCGCGAGGAGCGGACGCTGATGAAGCTGGTGGTCGACCCGGTGACCGACCGGGTGCTGGGCTGCCACATGGTCGGGCCGGACGCGCCGGAGATCGTCCAGGGCCTGGGCATCGCCCTGACCTGCGGCGCCACCAAGGCACAGTTCGACGCCACCATCGGCATCCACCCGACCGCGGCGGAGGAGTTCGTGACCATGCGCAGCAAGGTCGAGCGCCCGGCCAGCCCGGGGTTGGCGCAATGACGGCTGAGCCGGACAGGCCGCAGAACATCTATGACGACCCGGTGTTCTTCGCCGGCTATGCCGCGCTGCGCGACGCCGAGAGCGGGCTGAACGCCGTGCTGGAGCAGCCGGCGCTGGCGCGGCTGCTGCCGGCCTCGCTCGCGGGGCTGCGCATCCTCGATCTCGGCTGCGGCTTCGGCGACTTCGCCCGCGCCGCCCGGGAGCGGGGCGCTGCTTCGGTGCTGGCGATCGATGTCTCGGAGAAGATGCTGGCTGAGGCCCGGCGGCGGACCTCGGATCCCGCGATCCGTTACGAACAGGCGGCAATCGAGACGCTGGCGGTGGAGCAGGGGGCGTTCGACCTGGCCGTCTCGTCGCTGGCCCTGCACTACGTCGCCGATTATCGGGCGGCGGTCCGGACGATCGCCGCTGCCCTGGCGCCCCACGGCCGCTTCGTCTTCTCGGTCGAGCATCCGATGTGCACCGCGATGGGTGTCTATGAATGGCATCGCGATGCCGCTGGCGCCGAGCTGCATTGGCCGGTCGATCGCTACGGCGAGGAGGGGCGGCGCGACACGCGCTGGTTCGTCGACGGGGTGGTCAAATACCATCGCACGGTTGCCGGCTATGTGAACGGCCTGGTCGATGCCGGGCTGACCCTGGTGCGGCTGGAGGAGCCGGAGGCCGATCCGGCGGCGCTGCAGGCCCGGCCGGAGTTGGCGCTGCAACGGCGCCGGCCTCCGTTCCTGCTGCTGGCCGCGGACAAGCCGGCGTAGCGGGCCGGCTGCACGCGGTTCTTGTCATAAGGGAGCTGCGCTGCGACGCTGGAAATGCCGGATGGGCAGGCGTATAGCCTCACATCCGGTCCTGGCCGCCATGGGGAGTGTGCGGGCAGGGGCGCAAGGTGCGGAGTGTGTGATGGCGGAACGGTGGACCCCTGACTCCTGGCGCGCGATGCCGGTGCGGCAGATGCCGCAATATCCCGACGCGGCCAAGGTGGCGGCGGCGGAGAAGACCCTGTCGAAGTATCCGCCGCTGGTCTTCGCCGGCGAGGCGCGCTCGCTGAAGGCGGCGCTCGGCCGTGTGGCTTCGGGCAGGGCGTTCCTGTTGCAGGGCGGCGACTGCGCCGAAAGCTTCGCCGAGTTCCATCCCGACAAGATCCGCGACACCTTCCGCGTGCTGCTGCAGATGGCGGTGATCCTGACCTTCGGCGGCGGCCTGCCGGTGGTCAAGGTCGGCCGCATGGCCGGGCAGTTCGCCAAGCCGCGCTCCGCCGACATGGAGACGATCGACGGCGTCTCGCTGCCCTCCTATCGCGGCGACATCGTCAACGGCGTCGAGTTCGACGAGGCCTCGCGCATCCCCGACCCGGCGCGCATGGTGCAGGCCTTCAACCAGTCGGCCGCCACGCTGAACCTGCTGCGCGCCTTCGCCCAGGGCGGCTATGCCGACCTGCACAAGGTGCACCAGTGGAACCTGGGCTTCGTCACCCGGTCGCCGCAGGGCGAGCGCTACGAGGCCTTCGCCAGCCGGATCGACGAGGCGCTGGAGTTCATGGCCGCCTGCGGCGTCACCGCCGAGACCACGCCGGCGATCCGCGAGACCGATTTCTACACCAGCCACGAGGCGCTGCTGCTGCCCTATGAGCAGGCGCTGACCCGGATCGACAGCACCACGGGCGACTGGTACGATGTCTCGGCCCATCTGCTGTGGATCGGCGACCGCACCCGCCAGGCCGACGGCGCGCATGTCGAGTTCCTGCGCGGAGTGAAGAACCCGGTGGGCCTGAAATGCGGCCCGTCGCTGGATCCCGACGACCTGATCCGCCTGATCGACGTGCTGAACCCGGACAACGAGGCCGGGCGGCTGACGCTGATCGTGCGCATGGGCGCCGACAAGGTCGTCGACAAGCTGCCGCCGCTGCTGCGCCGGGTGCGCGACGAGGGTCGCGCCGTGGTCTGGTGCTGCGACCCGATGCACGGCAACACCATCTCCTCGCCCTCCGGCTACAAGACCCGGCCGTTCGACCGGATCCTGTCCGAGGTGCGCGACTTCTTCGACGTGCACCGGGCCGAGGGCACCCATCCCGGCGGCGTGCATTTCGAGATGACCGGCGAGGATGTCACCGAATGCACCGGCGGCGCCCAGGCGATCACCGACGAGGCGCTGTCGCTGCGCTACCAGACCGCGGTCGACCCGCGGCTGAACGCCAGCCAGTCACTCGAGCTTGCGTTCCTGATCGCCGAGAAGTTGAAGCAGGAGCGCAGCGCCCACGACGCGGCCCGCCGGGCCGCGGCTGCGGAATAGCAGGGAACGGCGTCCATGACCCCTTCGGTCGACGAGCTGTCGCGCTGGACCGACAAGTACTTCCTGCGGACCAAGGGGATCGTGGAGCGCTTCGGCGACACCCGCGTCACCTATGCCGTGTTCATGCGCCGGCCGGTGGTGGCCGCACCGCGGCTGGCGATCGAATGGCTGCAGCAGGTGGCCAAGGAGCGCGGTTTCGCGGTCGAGATCGAGCTGCGCTACGCCGAGGGCAAATGGGTCGGGTCGGGCGAGCCGCTGCTCTACATCACCGGTCCGCTGCGGCACCTGGTCGATTGCGAGACGGTGCTGCTGCAGAAGCTGGGTCCGGCCTGCGTCGCCGCCTACAACGCCTACACCATGTGCGCCGAGCTGTCCCGCGCCGCCTTCCTGGCGATGGATGCGCGGCACTGCGCCGGCACGGAGATGGCGGAGTCGATGGCCTATGCCGCCAGCGTCGGCTCGGCCCGGGCCCGGCGCAAGCATGACGCCAAGGGCTTCATCGGCAACGCCACCGACGCCACGGCGCATTTCTTCGGCCAGACCGATGGGCTCGGCACCATGCCGCACGCTTTGATCGGCTATGCCGGGTCGACCGTCCGGGCCGCGGAGATGTTCCACGAGGTGTACCCGGACGAGGCGCTGACCGTCCTGGTCGACTACTTCGCCCGCGAGGTCACCGACGCGCTGGAAGTCTGCCGCCGCTTCCCGGAGATGGCGGCGGCCGGCCGGCTGTCGGTCCGCATCGACACCGGCGGCGGCCGCTACATGGAGGGGCTGGGGCCCGGCGAATCCTATGCGGTGCTGGAGCGCCACGTGCCCGAGGCGGTGCGCGGCTATCGCAGCGAGGAGGAGTTGCGCCACCTGATCGGCACCGGCGTTTCGGCGGCTGCGATTCACCATCTGCGCGACAAGCTGGACGAGGCCGGCTTCGGCAAGGTGAAGATTGTCGCGTCGAGCGGCTTCAGCCCGGCCAAATGCCGGGTGATGGCGCTGGCCAAGGCGCCGATCGACGTGGTCGGCACCGGCAGCTTCCTGCCGGAGCGCTGGAGCGAGACCTACGCCACCGCCGACATCGTCGAATATGACGGCAAGCCGATGGTCAAGGTCGGCCGCGAATGGCTGCTGCGGCTGCGCCCGGACGGCAGCGCCCGGTCGGGGCCGGACACCATGGCCGGCTCTGGGATCTGAGGCTGTTGGCCACGGCGCGGTACCGCCTTGGATGGGGTGCAGGCTTCTGATAGGTTACATGTAACTTTATCGGGGAGCCGAACATGCCGACCCGTTCCCGTCCGCTGTCGTCGCGCGACAAGGTCAAGGCGCATCGGGAGCGGCTGCGCCGCCAGGGATTGCGTCCGATCCAGATCTGGGTGCCGGATGTCCGATCACCCGAATTCGCGGCGGAGGCGCACAGACAGTCGCTTGTCGTCGCTCGCAGCCCCGCGGCTCACGAGGATCAGGATTTCGTCGACGCGATCGCGGACTGGCCTCCTGAATGAAGCGTGGCGAAATCTGGACCGCCGCCGGCGGGGGCGGCTACATGGGCAAGCCGCGCCCGGTTGTGGTCATCCAGGACAATCGCTTCGACGCGACGGATTCAATCACCATCTGCAGCTTCACCACGAACCCGGCGGAGGCGCCCCTGTTCCGCCCGCTGGTCGAGCCGAGCGAGCGCAACGGGTTGCGCTCGCCGTGCAGGCTGATGGTCGACAAGATCGCCATCGTGCGGCGAGACAGGCTAGGGTCGCAGATCGGCCGCCTCGACGATGAGGATATCGTCCGGCTGAATCGTGCCATTCTCGTGTTTCTCGGACTTGCCGCCCCGACCAGGCAGAGTGCCTAGCGCCATTGGCCGGGAGCTTCAGGATGGGGAGGGCTTCGACGGCCTGCGCCGCCGGACGCGCGGCGCCTCGCCCTCCTCGTCATCGGTGTCGTCGACCGTGCCCCGCTCAATGTCGCGCTCGACCGAGGCGCTGAGCCGCTGGAACAGGCCGAGGCCCAGCATCATGCCGGTCCCGGCCACGATCAGCGCGGTCGGGTACAGCAGCAGGTTCACGTCGTCGCGGGCCACCTTGAAGATCACCACCAGGGCTTCGAGGAAGACGGCGATGATCATGGTCGAGATGAACTTGGTCAGGCTCTTGCGGACCTCGGAGGTGCGGCGCCGCTCCTGGCCGCGGGCGACCTCTTCCTCCAGCAGGTACTTGGCGACGTCGAACACGGCGGTGGCGATGATCAGATAGCCGATCACGTCCAGCATCGCCGTGTCGGTTGCGGCATGCGGCGTTTGGAAGGTCATCACCACCGAATAGATCGCATATGCCATCAGCCCGGCCGCCAGAAGCATGAGGATGACGCTGACGAGAAAGAAGGCCACGCGGGAAACCAGTTCCATGAGTCTCTCCCGAAGGCGCGGCGGTGTGTGCCGACCCGCCGCGTGCTAGCTTCGGGCCGTACTGTCCGCCGGAGCCCGATCGTTACGTGAACCACCGCTTGGCCACTCCGTTCCCTTCGCCCGCCGCCGCGGCGCCGGACGTGCTGTGCCGGCCGGTCCCCTGGCGCGACCCGGTTGACGCCTTCGCCGCGATCCGCCATCGGCCCCGGCCGGTGCTGCTCGATTCGGCGTTGGTTGACGGGACGCGCGGCCGCTGGTCGCTGGTCGCGGCCGATCCGTTCCGCTGGATCGAGGTCGGGGCCGCGGAGACGCCGGCCGATCCCTTCGGCGCCATTGCCACGCTGCTGGCCCGCTATCGGGTCGAGCCCGATCCGGAACTGCCGCCGCTGGGACCCGGCGCGATCGGTATCCTCGGCTATGAGGCCGGGCGGTTCGCCGACCGCATGCCGGCGCCGCAGCCGGTCGGGCTCGACCTGCCGGACATCGCTTTCGGCCTCTATGACTGCGTCGCCGTGTTCGATGCGGTAGAGCGGCGCGCCTGGGTGCTGTCGACCGGCTGGCCCGAGGAGAACCCGGTCGCCCGCAGTCATTGGGCACAGGCGCAGGCCGACGACCTCACGGCGGCGATCGCTGGCGCCTCGCCGCTGCCGCCGCCTGATGCCGCGCCCCGCGGCGTCTGGCAGTCGGAGATGCCGGCGGATGGCTATCGCGACTGCGTGCGGCGGATCCGCGAGTGGATCGCGGCCGGCGACATCTATCAGGCCAACCTGACCCAGCGCTTCCTGGCCGACCTGCCGGACGGGCTCGACCCCTTCACCCTGCACCGCCGCCTGCGCGCCCTGTCGCCGGCGCCCTTCGCCGCCTTCCTCGACCTGGGGCAGGGGCGCTGGATCGCCAGCGCCTCGCCGGAGCGGTTCCTGGCGGTCGACCCGGCCGGCCGGGTCGAGACCCGGCCGATCAAGGGCACCCGGCCGCGCGGCGTCGATCCGGCGACGGATGCGGCGCTGGCGGCGGAGCTGCAGGCCAGCGCCAAGGACCGGGCCGAGAACCTGATGATCGTCGACCTGCTGCGCAACGATCTGTCGAAGGTCTGCGCCGTCGGCAGCGTGCGCGTGCCGGTGCTGTGCGGGCTCGAGACCTTCCCCCGGGTGCACCACCTGGTGTCGGTGGTGGAGGGGCGGCTGGCGCCGGGCCGCAGCGCGATCGACCTGCTGCGCGCCTGCTTCCCCGGCGGTTCGATCACCGGCGCGCCGAAGATCCGGGCAATGGAGATCATCCGCGAGCTGGAGCCGGCGCGGCGCGGGGCCTATTGCGGCTCGGTCGTCCATCTCGGCTTCGATGGGGCGATGGATTCCAGCATCGTCATCCGCACGCTGTGCGGGGCACAGGGGCAGGTGGCGGCCCAGGCCGGCGGCGGCATCGTCTATGATTCCGATCCGGACGCCGAGTATGACGAGGCCATGGTGAAGGTCCGGCCGCTGCTGCAGGCGCTGGCGGGGACCGGCTGATGCCGTGGTTGAATGGTGAGATGCTGGCGGCTGGGGCGGCGCGGATCGACCCGGCCGACCGCGGCTTCACCCTCGGCGATGGGCTGTTCGAGACCATCCGGGTGCGGGACGGTGCCGCGGTCTGGCTGGATCGCCATCTGGCCCGGCTGGCCGAAGGCAGCGCCGTGCTGGGCATCCCGGCGCGCTTCGACGATGCCGCCCTGGCCAAGGTCTGCGCCGCGGTGATCGCGGCCGAAGGGATCGAGGCCGGCGTGCTGCGTCTGACCGTGAGCCGTGGCGTCGGGCCTCGCGGCGTGCTGCCGCCGGTGGCGCCATCTCCGACCGTGCTGATCGCCGGCGCGGCCGGGCTGCCGCCGCAAGGCCCTGTGGCGCTGATCGTCGCTCGCGGCACATGCCGCAACCAGGCCTCGCCGCTCAGCCGGGTGAAGTCCCTCAACTATCTCGACGCCGTTCTGGCCCGGCGCGAGGCCGCGGAGCGCGGCGCCGACGACGCGGTGATGCTGAACACCGCGGGCCGGGTGGCCGAGACCACCATCGCCAACCTGTTCGCCCGGATCGACGGCGCCTGGGTGACGCCGCCGGTGGCAGAGGGAGCCTTGCCGGGGATCATGCGCGCCGAAGTGTTGGCGCGGCTGGGCGCAGTGGAGCGGCCGCTTGCGATCGCGGATCTGCAGCGGACGGACGCGCTGCTGCTGACCAACGCCCTGTCGATCCGCGCCGCGGGGCGGCTGGAGGACAGGACTCTGCCGGCCGGAGCAGAGGCCGCTATCGGCCTGTGCCGCCAACTGGGATTGCCAGCGGTATAAGGTAATACAAACGGTCGAAAAGATTGACCCGTCATCCCGTGCGCGCTGCGGCGCGAAGTGCCGCTGCGCAGACACGGGATCTCGGCGCGATCCTGGAGAGATCCCGTGTCTGCAGCGCATCATTGCATGCTGCGCTGCGCACGGGATGACGGGTCATTGTGCTCGTGCAAACTGTGCCAGGTGGGCCCTGACCACGAGGTAATGAAAGGGCCTGATCACGTTGAGATAGGTGAGGCCGAGGGCATTGTGGGAGTGCACGATGGTTGTCGCGATGAGCTGCGTGCCGGTTGGAGAATAGCGACGGAGCAGCGACAACCGGAAGTCCAGGTGTCGATCATCCTCACCCAGCACAATCTCGTCGTTGCCTTCCCATTGCACCGGGAAGAAGTCCACGCGGTCGGTGTCGGCCCTGGACGCCCGGACCTCGCCGGAGGTTTTGACGCCAAAGGGCGTCACCATGGCGTCGCGCACCGCGACCAACGCCTTGATCCACGCGGGCGGATCGCCGACTGTCCGGGTCGCCAGCATGCGCATGCTGTCCTGTTTCGATGAATTCAAATCGATGCTGTAGCTATCGAGCAGGCTGGCGTTCTCGTACCAGCCTGCAACGACGCTTTCAGGTGGCGGCGTGGCCCGGCGCACTCGCACTTTTCGTTCTAAACACATGCCGGCGGCCTCGCTAAGTCATTTGCGGGCAGAATGTCGCGCTTCACAGCCGCGGGTGGTCGGCGAAGAAGCGCCAGATATGCGGCGTGGCGGCGAAGCCGTGGGCGCCGTCCGGCCAGCCATGGATGCCGCCCTCGACCACATCGAACCGCACCGCGGTTCCGGCCCGGCAATCGGGATAGTCCTCGGCCTCGATGCCCAGCACCGTCGCCCGCGCCACCGGCTGCGCTTGGCAGCCGTCGAAGGCCGCCCAGAACGCCACCGAGTCCCGAACCGGCGGGAACTTGGCACGGGCGTAGCTCTCGCGCTCCGCGGTGCCGTCGAACGGAACCGCCGTGTCGTCGGTGCCGTGGATGTGGATCACCGAGACCGGGCGGCTCGGGGTGCAGGACGGCACCAGGATGGCGCCGGAGACCACGGCGATTCCGGCGAAGATGTCGCCGGCGTCGCAGGCCAGGCGATAGGCCATCATGCCGCCGGCGGAGAAGCCGGCGGCGTAGATGCGGTGGCGGTCGACCGCGCGCTCCTGCTCGATCGTCGACACCAGGGCGCGCAGGAAACCGACATCGTCGGCATCCTGCCGCATCGCCGCGCCGCAGCAGTCGCCGGCGTTCCAGCTGAACTGGCCGGCGGTCTCGGCGGTCGGCCTGAGGCGGCCGGTGCCGTTCGGATAGGCGACGATGAAGCCTTCCGCATCGGCCTCGGCGCTGAAGCCGGTCAGGGCGATCGCACTGTCGGCATTGGCGCCGCCGCCATGCAGCACCACCACCAGCGGCAACGGGGCGTCGCCCGCCGCTGCCGGCGGCAGGTGCAGGGTATAGCTGCGGGAGACCCCGTCGACCGGCAGCGTGGCCTCGACATCCACGCCAGCGGCCCGGCCGGGGGCGGTCGAGAGCAGGAGCGAGAGGATCGTGATCGGGAAGGCCAGGGCCTGGGATAACCGTCGTGCCATGTGTGCCGCTTCGAATGGGTGCGCCGCAGGATAGCGTGCACGGTATGGCGGCACGCCCGCGATGAAGGGTCGCGGGCCGCCGCTATCCGCGGACCCTGCCGCGACGCCTGCCGGCATCCTGCGCCAACTGCTCGATCAGCCCGACGAGCTCGCGATGAGCGGGAGTGGCGGGATCGCGCAAGGCGGAGGTGGGCTGTGCCTCGGTCAATCGGCTCAGCCGCACCAGGGCGCGGATGCGCTGCCGCCGCGTCTGCTTGAGGTCGGAGGAGCGGTGCCGGAACAGGATCCGGGCCAGCTCGCCGTCGCCGAACAGGCCGTTCAGCTCGGCGCCGGTCGTGTAGATCAGGAACAGCACCAGGATCCAGATCTGGATGAACAGGAAGCGGTGCCAGGAGAACTGCTCCACCATGGCCGTGCCGAAGCCACCGATCCGGCCGCTGTCGACGATGTGGTGGATGAAGGCCTCGATCAGCCGGGCGATGAACACGAACGCCCAGTAGACGACGGTCTTGAACAGGATCGGCAGGATCAGCGGCGCGTTGTCGAAGCGTCGCAGGAACGGCATCTTGTCGGCGACCAGAACCGACTTGCCGACCACCAGCGCCGCCGTGGTTGCGACCAGGAAGTTGATCGACCGGGCGAGGTATTCGGACAGCATCAGGTTCTGGGTGAACACGATCAGGTTGAAGCCGACCAGGAAGAACAGGGTCGGCGGCAGCACGTGGCGGAGCTCGTGCCCGAGATGGCGCAGAACACGGTGCAGGCGGCTGTCCTGCGCCGCCAGGGAGGTGCTGGCCATCGAGCGTCTCCGGTGCTTTGGACCGTTCCGGAATCCTGACGCCGAAGCGGGGCGCGGCAAAGCATAATCCGCCGCGCCCCGCAGTTCAGGCGGCGAGGGCAGGGGCTTCCGCCGGCGACTGTGCTTCGGCCTCCAGCCGGGCGATCGCGGCGGCCAGCGGCAGGGACTCCTGGCGGCCGTCGCGGAAGCGCAGCGCCACGGTGCCGTCCCGCGCCTCGCGCGCGCCGATCGCGGCCAGCACCGGCACCCCATCGGCATGGGCGTCGACGATCTTGCGCGACAGCCGCACCGGCCGGGCGTCGAGGGCGACGCGCAGCCCCGCCGCCTCGAACGCCTCGGCCACCCGGCAGGCCGGGACGACGTCGTCGGCGCCGAGCGAGGCGACCACCACCTGTTCCGGCGCCAGCCACAGCGGCAGCTTGCCCTCATGGTGCTCCAGCAGAACGCCGATGAAGCGCTCCAGGCTGCCCAGCACCGCGTGGTGCAGCATCACCGGCTGCTGGTGGGCGCCGTGCTCGTCGACATAGGCGGCGCCGAGCCGTTCCGGCATCACCATGTCGAGCTGGATGACGCCGCATTGCCAGCGCCGGCCGCGGCTGTCGCGCAGGTGGAACTCCAGCTTCGGGCCATAGAAGGCGCCCTCGCCGGGCAGGGTCTCGAAATCGAGCCCGGCCTGCCGCGCCGCGGCCGCCAGCGCCGCCTCGGCCCGGTCCCAGACCTCGTCCGACCCCGCCCGCTGCGCCGGCCGTGTGGCGAAGGCGACGTCGAAGCCGTCGAAGCCGAAATCGGCGTAGATCCGGCGCAGCAGGCCGCAGAACCGCGCCACCTCGGCCTCGATCTGCTGCTCCAGGCAGAACACATGGGCGTCGTCCTGGACGAAGCCGCGGGCCCGCATCAGCCCCTGCAGCGCGCCGGACGGCTCGTTGCGGTGCACGGCGCCGAACTCGAAATAGCGGATCGGCAGCTCGCGGTATGACCGCACGCGCTTGTTGAAGATCTGGACGTGCCCCGGGCAGCTCATCGGCTTCAGCGCCATGATCCGGCCCTCAACGGCCACGGCGTACATCTGGGCGCCGAATTTCTGCCAGTGGCCGCTGCGGTTCCACAGGCCGCGGGCCAGCAGCTGCGGTGTCCGCACCTCGCGGTAGCCGGCCCGGGCCATGCGCCTTCGGACATGGTCCTCGACCACGCGGTACAGCGCCCATCCGCGCGGATGCCAGAAGACCATGCCGGGGCCATCCTCCTGCTGGTGGAACAGGTCGAGGCGGTTGCCGAGGCTGCGGTGATCGATGTCGTCCATGGGAAGTCTCCGTTGCGTTTGGACCGGCGCAGGGAGAGCCCAGAAAGACCAAGGGCCCCGTCCGTTGCCGGCGGGGCCCTTTGGTGGTCGGCGAGGCGCTGTCCGATCAGCGCACACGACCTCCGCACGACCCGCCTCTGGCGGTGGTCGTTTTGGTGGTCGCGGTAATCATCGAACGGATCGCACTCATGAGAGGAGTGAGCCATGGCCGGCGGACGGCGTCAACCAGCATGCAACGCGGGGAGGGGCTGCCGTGTTGATGGAGCGGGACTTGTCATCGGCCGGGTCTCCCGCTATATTTATCTCAAACGAGATCAAAAGTCTCAAACGAGTTTGGAGAGGAGCGGTTCGATGATGGCGCAAGAGGCGGCGGTGGCGCCGCGCGGTGCCGAGGGGCGGATGGCCCGGGCGGGCCTGAGCGCCTTCTTCAACATCGTCGAGGCCTGGGGGCTGAAGGACGAGGAGAAGCGCGTGCTGCTGGGCCGCCCGTCCAAGGCCACTTTCTACCGCTGGAAGGCTGGCGCGACCGGCCATCCCTCGGCCGACACGATGGAGCGGATCTCCTACATCCTCGGCATTTACCGGGCGCTGCAGATCCTGTTCAAGGACGCCAGGCTGGCCGATGGCTGGGTGCGGCGGCCGAACACGGCCTCGCCCTTCGGCGGCCGCTCGGCGCTCGACCGCATGCTGTCGGGCAATGTCGCCGACCTGTTCGTGGTCCGCCGCTACCTGGATGCGGAGCGCGGCGGTTGGGGCTGACCCTTCCGGTTCGCCGGGTCGACTGGCGCGAATGCTGGCGCATCATCCCGAGCCGATATCCGCCGATCGACCTGTTCGAGCGGGTGGCGCCGCCCGAGGATTGGGAGCTGCTGATCGAGCTCGAATCCCGCACCAACGACCGGCTGCGCGACCAGGTCGGCCAGATCGCGCTGGTGCCGCTGGAGGAGCGGATGAGCGGCCCGGGTACCAGCTTCATCATGGCGCCCTTCACCCATCTGCACCCGGATGGTAGCCGCTTCACCGACGGCACCTACGGGGCCTATTACGGTGCCGCGGCGCTGGATACGGCGGTGGTGGAAACCAGCTACCACCGCGCCCGCTTCTTCGCCGCGACGGCGACGCCGGCGACCACGATCGACATGCGGGTGCTGATCAACAGCCTGTCGGGCGAGCTGCACGACATCCGCGGCCTGGGCGCCGAACTGCCCGGTGTCTACGACCCGGTCGATTATTCAGCCGGCCAGGCGCTGGGGCGGCAATTGCACGGCGAGGACTCATATGGCATCGCCTATGACAGCGTCCGTCATGCCGGCGGGCAGTGCGCCGCGGTGTTCCGGCCGCGCAGCGTGCTGACCCCGGTGATCCAGGAACGGCACCTGTCCTATCACTGGGACGGCACCCGGATCGCGGCGGTGAACGAGATCCGGGCGTTGCAGACGTAGCGAGCCGCATAGCCGATCTCCGTTCGTTAGGGCTGGGAATATCGAAGCCGCCCACCGATATTGTCCCCACGGTTTCACGAGGTCGGTCGCGGCGCGGCCGTCGGGGTATTCGATGCAGGCACCGGTCAACCCGCCGCGGGTCGAGATCCGCACCACCGTCACCATCCCGATCCTGGACGGGGCGGCGAGGGGCGTATTCCACACCTTCGACGGCTTCGCCGACGGCGGCGAGCACTTTGCCATCGCCCTCGGGCCGCAAGGCCGCGACGTGCCGCTGGTGCGGGTGCATTCCGAATGCCTGACCGGCGACGTCTTCGGCTCGCAGCGCTGCGACTGCGGCCCGCAGTTGAACGACGCCCTGCATCGTATTGGCAAAGAAGGCGGTTTCGTCCTCTACCTGCGGCAGGAGGGACGCGGCATCGGCCTCTACGCCAAGCTCGACGCCTATGTGCTGCAGGACCAGGGGCTTGACACCTACGAGGCGAACGAGCGGCTGAACTTCCCGCACGACCTGCGGGATTTCACCCCGGCGGCGCAGATGCTGCTGGCGCTCGGGGTCAAGCGGATCCGGCTCTTGACCAACAACCCCGACAAGGCGAAGCAGCTGGAGGCCGCCGGGATCGAGATCGCCGAGATCGTGCCGACCGGCGTCTTCGTCACCGAACACAACATCCAATACCTTGAAGCCAAGGTGAAGAAGCACGCACATCGCATTGATCTGTCGGAGATTTCCGGCCAGGCCAAGGTGCTGCCCCTGGCGGTCGGCGACACCCCGGGGGTGCGCCGCCTGGGCAAGCCTTGACGCTGCCGGCCGGGCTCTCGCCGGGTTTCGGCTTCGGCGGCGTTCTCCGCGACACGCTGCTGGAGCCGCTGCGCGATGCCGCGCCGCCCACCCGAACCCTGGGTGACGACGAAGCCTGGATGCTGGAGACGCTGCGGACGGCGATGACCCATAACGGGTTGTCGGACCCGAACCCGGTGGTCGGCTGCGTCATCGTCCGAGATGGCCGCGTCGTCTCGCGTGGCGCCACCGAGCGGATCGGCGAGCGCCATGCCGAGCGTGTCGCGGTCGAGGCGGCGGCCGACCGCTCGGCATTCCGCGGCGCCACCGCCTATGTCACGCTCGAACCTTGCAGCCATCACGGTCGCCAGCCGCCCTGCGCCGACCTCCTGGCCTCGCTCGGCCTGGCGCGCTGCGTGGTGGCGCTGCGCGACCCGTTCCCTCTGGTCGATGGCACCGGCCTGGCTCGGCTGCAGGCGGCCGGCGTCGCGGTCAGCGTCGGTGTGCTGGCGCCGGAGGCGGCGGCCTGGCACGCGCCCTTCCTGTTGCGGCAGCGTCTCGGCCGGCCGCTGGTGGCGGCGAAATGGGCGCAGACGCTGGACGGCCAGCTCGCCTATGACGACGGCGCCGAGCGCTGGCTGACCGGCAAGGCGGCGCGCGCCCACACCCATTGGCTGCGCCAGAAATACGATGCCATCCTGGTCGGCGCCGGCACCGTTCTGGCCGACGATCCGGCCCTGACCGTGCGCGACGCCGCCGGCGACCGGCACCGCCATCCGCTGCGGCTGGTCTACGATCCGAACGGCCGAGCGCTGGCCGCCCTGCCGCAGCGGCTGGAGCGCTGGAAGTCCGGGCTGCTCTCCGCCGATGCGCCGACCGTGTTCCTGCTGGGGGCGGCGGCGGCGCGGCAGGCGGTGGCGCTGGAAGCCCTGCTGCCGCCTTCGGCGGCGGTGCTGGCGCTGCCGGACGGGTCGCCGGTCGATGCCCTGTTCGACACGCTGGCCGGCCCGGCGATGGTGGCGCGGCTCGGCCGGCCGGTCGCTTCGGTGATGGTCGAGGGCGGCCCGCGCCTGCTCGGCCTGTTGCTCGAGGCCGGGCGCGTCGATCTGGCCCATGTCTTCATCGCGCCGGTGGTCGGCGGCGGCGAGCGCAACCGCATCGCCTTCCCGGGCAGCGCCGCCCCCCACCGTGCCAATGGGACGCGGGAGTGGCGGCCGATCACGACCGCCGCCCTCGGCCCCGATCTTCTGGTAGAATACGTCTCGCCGGCCGTGGCGGAGCATCTGGCGCGGCTTGTCGACGCCGGTGTGACGACCCCGCCACTTCGCCATGGCTAAACGGCGGCGTGCATTGTACCGTGCGCGCCCTGCGGTCCGGCGTGCCGGTCCGGATCCCATGATGTCTCGGCCGGGCCAGCCCGAACCGACCGAATTTTGAGAGCTTGCCGTCGATGATGTATTTCGCCCCGTGGAAGAAGGTCACCATCCTGGTGGTGTGCCTCCTCGGCGTGATCCTGAGCCTGCCGAACATCCTGCCACGCACCACGCTCGACTCGCTGCCGTCCTGGATCCCGGCCCGGCAAATGAATCTCGGTCTCGACCTGCGGGGCGGTTCCTACCTCCTGCTGGAGGTCGACATGAAGGCGGTGGTCGATGCCCGCCTCGCCAACATGCAGGATTCGATCCGCAGCCTGCTGCGGCGCGAGAGCATTACCTTCAGCGACCTTGCGGTGAACGACCATTCGGTCAATTTCACCCTGTCCGACCCCGGCCAAGCCGACCGGGTGCGCACGCTGCTGGCCGAGAACCTGCTGACCGGCGCCGTCGACCCGTTGGCCGGCGGCAAGCGCGACCTCGACATCAGCGTCGGCAGCGACGGCAAGGGCAGCCTGACCCTGACCGAGGTGGGCCTGCGCGACCGCGAGGCCCGGGCGGTCGAGCAGTCGATCGAGATCGTCCGCCGCCGCGTCGATGAGAGTGGCACCCGCGAGCCGCTGATCTCGCGCCAGGGATCGAGCCGCATCCTGCTGCAGCTGCCGGGCGAGCAGAACCCCGACCGCATCCGCCGCCTGCTGGGCCAGACGGCGAAGATGACCTTCCACCTGGTCAATCTCGACTACCAGCCCGGCCAGCCGGTGCCGCCGGACACCGAGGTGCTGCCGATCGAGAATCCGCGGCAGGGCGAGCGCACCTCGATCGCGGTGCGCAAGCGGATCGAGGTCGACGGCGCCAACCTGACCGACGCCCGCGCCGGCACCAACTCGCAGAACGGGCAGTGGGTGGTGAATTTCGAGTTCGACAGCGCCGGCGCCCGCCGCTTCGGCCAGGTCACCCAGGCCAATGTCGGCAAGCCCTTCGCCATCGTGCTCGACGACAAGGTCATCACCTATCCGAACATCAACGAGCCGATCCTGGGCGGCCGCGGCCAGATCAGCGGCAACTTCAGCGCCCAGAGCGCCAACGATCTGGCGGTGCTGCTGCGCGCCGGCGCGCTGCCGGCGCCGCTGACCATCGTCGAGGAGCGGACGGTCGGCCCCGACCTGGGCGCCGACGCCATCCAGGCCGGCATCATCGCCGTCGCTGTCGGCTTCGTCCTGGTGATCACCTACATGTTCCTGTCCTACGGGCTGTTCGGCCTGTTCGCCAACATCGCCCTGGTCATGAACATGGTGCTCACGGTGGCGATCCTGTCGCTGCTGGAAGCGACGCTGACGCTGCCCGGCATCGCCGGCATGCTGCTGACCCTCGGCATGTCGGTCGACGCCAACATCCTGATCAATGAGCGATTGCACGAAGAGACGAAACGGGGGAGGTCGCCGTTCTCGGCGATGGATGCGGGCTTCAGCCGGGCCTTCGGCACGATCTTCGACGCCAACATCACCTCGCTGATCAAGATGGCGATCCTGTATTCGTTGACCACGGGCCCGGTGCGCGGCTTCGCCGTCACCACCGGGATCGGCATCCTGACCTCGATGTTCACCGCCGTGGTGCTGGTGCGGTTCATGATGGTCACCTGGATCCGCCGCAAGCGCCCCACCGTCCTGCCCGTGCTGAGGAAAGCGTGATGTTCTGGCTCCGTCTCGTCCCGGACGACACCAAGATCCAATTCATGCGGGGCCGCATTCTGGGCCTCGCCACCTCGGCCTTCCTCAGCATCGCCTCGGTCATCCTGTTCTTCCATCCGGGGCTGAACTACGGCGTCGACTTCAAGGGCGGCATCGCTATCGAGATCCAGACGCCGCAGCCGGCGGACTTCTCGGTGCTGCGCTCCGAACTCGATGCCCTCGGCCTCGGCCAGGTCCAGCTGCAGCAGTTCGGCTCGCCCAGCGACGTGCTGATCCGGATGGAGGCGCAGCCGACCGAGCAGCAGCAGCAGGTGGCGCTCGACACGGTCAAGAAGACCCTGACCGAGAAGGTCCCGGGCACGGAGATCCGCAGCATCGATTCGGTCGGCGGCACGGTCTCGGGCGAGCTGTTCCAGAACGGCATGCTGGCGCTCGGCCTCGCTCTGGTCGCCATGCTGTTCTACATCTGGTTCCGCTTCGAGTGGCAGTTCGGCGTCGGCGCCGTGGTCACCATGATCCTCGACGTCACCAAGATGATCGGGGTCTATGCCGTCACCGGCATGCAGTTCAACCTGACTTCGATCGCGGCGCTGCTGACCGTCCTCGGCTATTCGGTCAACGACAAGGTCGTGGTCTATGACCGGGTGCGCGAGAACCTGCGGCTGTACAAGTCGCTGCCGCTGCGGCAGCTGATCGACCTGTCGATCAACCAGACGCTGAACCGCACCATCGGCACCTCGCTGACCACCTTCCTGGCCTGCCTGCCGCTGGCGATCTGGAGCGGCGAGAACCTGCAGCAATTCGCCATCGTCATCCTGATCGGCATCGTCGTCGCCACCACCTCCTCGATCTTCATCGCGGCGCCGATCCTGCTGTTCCTCGGCGAGGACAAGCTGTTCCGCAAGAAGGCCCCGCCGGCGGCTCCGGCGGAGGGCAAGCCGGCGGGCAAGGGAGCCTGATCCGGCGATGGCGGCGCGGCCGATCCTGATCGGCAGCGAGGTCTACCGGCATTCCAGCTACGGGCCGAAGCATCCGCTCGCCATCCCGCGGGTCTCGACCGCGCTCGACCTGATCCGGGCCCAGGGCTGGCTGGCCGACGGCCAGTACCGCGAGGGCCCGCTGGCCGGCCCGGGGGCGCTGACCCGGTTCCACCATCCCGATTATGTCGCCGCGGTGCAGGATGCCGAGCGCGACCAGGACCTCGACCCGGCGCGCCGGCAGCGGCACAATCTGGGCGGGATCGAGAACCCGATCTTCGGCGAGGTGTTCCGCCGCCCGGCCACTGCCTGCGGCTCCTCGCTGCTCGGCGCCAGCCTGGTGGCCGAAGGCGCGGTGGTCTACAGCCCGGCCGGCGGGCTGCATCACGGCCGGCCCGACCGCGCCTCCGGCTTCTGCTACTTCAACGACCCGGCGCTGGCGATCCTCGACCTGCTGGATCGCGGCGTCGACCGCATCGCCTATCTCGACGTCGATGCCCATCACGGCGACGGGGTGCAGGATGCCTTCGCTGGCGACCCGCGGGTGCTGACCGTGTCGATGCATGAGGCGCAGCGCTGGCCCTTCACCGGGGCGATCGACGACCGCGGCGGCGGCAATGCCCGAAACCTGCCGATGCCGCGCGCGCTGAACGACGACGAGATGGCGGCGGTGCGCGACAAGGCGCTGCTGCCGCTGGTAGAAGCCTTCCGGCCCCAGGTCGTGGTGCTGCAATGCGGCGCCGACGCGCTGCATGACGATCCGCTGAGCCGCCTCTCACTCTCCAACCGCGCCTTGTGGGACGTGGTGGCGGCGGTGCGCGGCGTCGCGCCACGCCTCCTGGTGCTCGGCGGCGGAGGCTACAATCCCTGGACCGTCGGGCGCTGCTGGGCCGGGGTCTGGGCGGTGCTGAACGGCCTCGATCCGGCGGCGCCGCTGACGGCAGGGTCCCGCACGGTGCTGGCCGGCCTGTCCTGGTCGCGCCGCCGCGGCACCCCGCCCGAGCCCGCGTGGTTCGACCGGATGGACGACGCGCCGCGGCCGGGCCCGGTGCGGCACGAGGTCCAGGACGTGATCCGTGCTGTGATGGCACCCTGACGAGATGGGACGATCGATGAAGACGCTCCTTGCCGTTGTCGCCCTGCTGCTTGCCGCCGGCCCCGCCCCGGCGCAGGAAGCGGTCCCGTTCAAGGCCAGCGAGCTGACCATCGAGACCGCGGCCGGCAAGAGCTTCCATTTCACGGTCGAGCTGGCGCTGACGCCGGAGCAGCAGCAGCGCGGCCTGATGTTCCGCGAGAAGATGGCGCCGGATGCCGGCATGTTGTTCGTGTTCGACCAGGCCGGGCCGCAAGCCTTCTGGATGAAGAACACGCTGATCCCGCTGGACATGATCTTCATCCGCACCGACGGGACGATCGCCAACATCCTCGAGAAGGTGCCGCCGCAGACTCTGGACCCGCGCACCTCCGAAGGGCCTGCCAAGGCGGTGCTGGAGTTGAACGGCGGCATCTCCCGCTTCCTCGACATCAAGCCGGGCGACCGGGTGGTCCACCCGCTGATCGCCGCGACCAAGGGCTGAGCTCAGCGCGGCTTGGTGGTCTCGTCGTCCAGGCCAGGCATGGGTGGGGCCCAGCCGCGGCCGGCCGCGATCATGCAGGACTGCCCGTCCGGCCCGGTGTAGAGCAGGGTCCAGCTCCGTCCTTTCGGCGCCGTGAACAACTCGGCTCGGCCGCCGCTGTTGGTGGTGCCGGCGCCCGCCGGCGTTTCCTGGAAGGCGCGCGCCAGATAGTCCGCCACCACGTCGTGCGGGCCGCAGGAGGCTGGCGCCGCCAGGGCCGGGGCGGTCAGGAGAATGCCGGAAAGGGTGACGACGGCCGCACGGGCCATGCCTGCCTCGATAGCCGTATCGGAGTCTGCGGCCAGGAGGCCTGCGAAAGGATATAATCGGCTCGCCCTGGCCAGACCAGCCGGATCGGAGGCGGCCCCGCGCCGGAAATATCCGGCCGGGCCGTGAAGGGGCGACACTATTGCGGGCCGAGGGGAATGCCGGACACCAGGACTGAGATCGAGCCGAGGCTGCGGGAGGCGGCACCGCCGCCCTTGCCCGGACCGACCCGGACCGCGCGCGGCAAGGCTCCCCGCCGGCGCCGCCTTGTGCTGCTGGGCCTGCTGGTTCTCGCCTTGCTGGCCGGCGGCGGGGCCTGGTACCGCTGGGGCCGGGCGGTCGCGCCGGACCAGCTCTGGCTCACCGCCACGGCCGAGCGCGGCGACATCGAGGATGCGATCACCGCGCTGGGGACGCTGCAGCCGCTCAGCTATGTCGATGTCGGCACCCAGGTCTCCGGCCAGCTGAAGACGCTGCATGTCGCGATCGGCGACCGGGTGAAGGCCGGCGACCTGCTGGCCGAGATCGACCCGACGGTCTACCAGACGCGGGTCGAGGCCGACCGGGCGCAGATCGCCAACCTCGCGGCGCAGCGGGCGGAGAAGGAAGCGCAGCTGCTGCTGGCCCGGCAGCAGGCCGAGCGGCAGCGCAACCTGAAGGCGTCCCGTGCCACCAGCGACGACGCGCTGCAGGTGGCGGAGGCGGCCTATGCCGCTGCCCAGGCCCAGCTGGATGCGATCGACGCCCAGACCCGCCAGATCCAGTCGACCTTGAAGGGCGACGAGGCCAATCTCGGCTACACCAAGATCTACGCGCCGATCGACGGGACGGTGGTGTCGCAGTCGGCGCGCCGGGGCCAGACCCTGAACGCCAACCAGTCGGCGCCGATCATCGTCCAGGTCGCGGACCTCTCGACCATGACGATCAAGGCGCAGGTGTCGGAGGCCGATGTCAGCCGGCTGCGGCTCGGCATGACCGCCTATTTCACCACCCTCGGCATGCCGGACAAGCGCTGGTACGGGGCGCTGCGGCAGGTCCAGCCGACGCCGGAGGTGGTCAGCAACGTCGTGCTCTACAACGCGCTGTTCGACGTGCCGAACCAGGACGGCACGCTGATGACGCAGATGACGGCGCAGGTGTTCTTCGTCTCGGCCGCCGCCCAGGACACGCTGCTGGTGCCGGTCACGGCGCTGTCGGGACTGTCGCCCGGCACCTCCTCGGCCGCGCCGGGGCGGGCCGCGGTGCGCGTGCTGAAGCCGAGCGGATCGATCGAGACCCGCACGGTGACGGTCGGCGTCACCAACCGGGCGCAGGCGGAGATCCTGAGCGGGCTGGAGCCGGGCGAGCAGGTGATCACCGGCTCCCGCCGGCAGACCACGGAGCCGGCGGCCCCGGGCCAGAGCCGGAGCCCGAGGATCTGATGGACATCCGCGAGCCCCGGCCGGCGGCAACCGGTGATCAGACGCCGATGACGACCGGCCGTACCGAGACCCGGCCGCTGGTGTCGCTGCGCGACGTCACCAAGACCTATGTCAACGGCGACCTGGCGGTGGAGGTGCTGCACGGCATCTCGCTGGACATCCATCCCGGCGAGTTCGTCGCCATCATGGGGGCCTCGGGCTCCGGCAAGTCGACGTTGATGAACATCCTCGGCTGCCTCGATCGGCCGACCACCGGCACCTATCGGGTCGACGGCACCGATGTGGCGACGCTGGATCGCGACGCCCTGGCGCATCTGCGGCGCGAGACCTTCGGCTTCATCTTCCAGAGCTACAACCTGATCCCGTCGGCGACCGCGGCCGAGAATGTCGAGGTGCCGGCGATCTATGCCGGCATCCCGGCCGCCGAGCGCCGCGAGCGGGCGGAGCAGCTGCTGGGTTCGCTCGGCCTCGCCGACCGCACCGGCCACCGGCCGAACCAGCTGTCGGGCGGCCAGCAGCAGCGGGTGTCGATCGCCCGCGCCCTGATGAATGGCGGCCGGGTGATCCTGGCCGACGAGCCGACCGGCGCCCTGGACAGCCGCAGCGGCGCCGAGGTGATGGCGCTGCTCAAGCGGATGAGCGAGGCCGGCCGCACCGTCATCCTGATCACCCATGACCGGGCGGTGGCGGAGCACGCGCACCGGCTGATCGAGATCCGCGACGGGCACATCGTCGGCGACAGCGGCGCGCGGGGGCCTGCAGCCGCCTTGGGCGGGGTCGAGGGCCAGCATGCGGGCGACGCCGGTGCGCTGGGCGTCGCCGATATGGCGGAAGCGGTGAAGATGGCGCTCCGGGCCCTGCGCGCCAACCTGTTTCGCACCATCCTGACCCTGCTCGGCATCGTCATCGGCGTCGGCGCGGTGATCACCATGCTGGCGATCGGCGACGGGGCGAAGCAATCGGTGGTCGACCGCATCTCGGCCATGGGCACCGACCTGCTGCTGGTCCGGCCGGCGCAGAGCAACAACCGCACCGCCGACGGCGTGATCGCGACGCTGGTGCCGGAGGATGCCGAGGCGCTGGCCCAACTGCCGAACGTGGCCGTTGCGGTGCCGGAGCTGAGCGGCACCGTCACCCTGCGCTACGGCAACACCGACTATCAGACCCAGGCCGACGCAACGACGCCTGACTTCCCCACGATGCGCAACTGGTCGGTCGAACGCGGCAGCTTCATCGCGGCGGCGGATCAGGCGAGCTATGCGCCGGTGATCGTGCTGGGCCAGACCGTGGCCCGGCTCCTGTTCCCGGACGGCGTCGACCCGCTGGGGCGCTATGTGCTGGTCAACAACATCCCGTTCCAGGTGATCGGGCTGATGGAGCCGAAAGGCGCCACGGCGTGGGGCACCGACCAGGACGATGTCGCCTTCATGCCGCTGTCGACCGGCAGCCTGCGGGTGTTCGGCAAGCGCTTCGTCCGTTCGATCACGGTGCAGGTCCAGGACATGGCGCGGATCGACGAGACCCAGCAGGACGTGCAGGCCCTGCTGGAGGCACGGCATCGCCGCCAGGACGTGCAGATCCGCAACATGTCGTCGCTGATCGAGACCGTGTCGGCGACGCAGAACACGCTGACCATCCTGCTCGGCTCGGTCGCCGCCATCTCGCTGCTGGTCGGCGGCATCGGGGTGATGAACATCATGCTGGTCAGCGTCACCGAGCGGACGCGCGAGATCGGGGTGCGGATGGCGACCGGCGCCCGGATGCGCGACATCCTGCAGCAGTTCATCACCGAATCCGTGGTGGTCTCGGCGATCGGCGGCGCCATCGGCGTGGTCGGCGGCCTCGGGGTGGCGGCGGCGCTGCAGGCCTTCGGCACGCCGATCCAGTTCTCGCCCGGGCCGGTGCTGCTGGCCTTCGGCTGCGCCTTCCTCACCGGCCTGGTCTTCGGCTATATGCCGGCGCGCAAGGCCGCCACCCTCGACCCCGTCGTCGCCCTGTCCGCCGAGTGACCATGCCGATCCGCTTCCACCACCCTCTCGCGGCGGTCCTGACCGTCGCCCTGCTGGCCGGCTGCGCCGGGCCGGAGGACGACAGGCCCGCCCTCGACATCCCGGGCGGCTGGAAGGCCGAGGGGCCGGCCGGCACCACCTGGCCGGAGACGGGCTGGTGGCGCAGCTTCGGCTCACCCCAGCTCGACGGGCTGATCCGCACCGCCCAGCAGAACAATCAGGATATCGGCGCGGCCGTCGCCCGGGTGCTGCAGGCCGATGCCCAGGCGCGGATCGCCGGCGCGCCGCTGCTGCCCAGCGTCGGCGCCACCGGCGACGCGTCGCACTCGGTCTCGCCGGAGCGCACCAGCAGCCTCGGCATCGGCTCCAGCCGGACGATCAGCGACCAGTTCTCGGCCGAGCTCTCGGCCAGCTACGAGATCGACCTCTGGGGCAAGAACCGGGCGGCGCTGCAATCGGCGCAGGCTTCGGCGCTGGCCAGCCGCTACGACCGCGACACCGTCGCCCTGACCGTCACCTCCAGCACCGCCACCACCTATGTGCAGGTGCTGGAGTTCCAGGACCGGCTGGCGATCGCGCGCGACAACCTGGCCAACGCCCAGCAGGTGCTGAACGTGGTGCTGGCGCAGGAGAGTGCGGGCGCGGCCTCGGCGCTCGACGTGGCGCAGCAGCGCACGGTTGTGGCGCAGCAGAAGGCGGCGATCCCACCGCTGGAGCAGCAGCGCCAGCAGACCGAGACCACCCTGGCCCTGCTGCTGGGCGAGCCGCCGGAGCGGCTGTCGCTGCAGCGCCAGTCGCTCGACGACCTCAAGATCCCGGTGGTGGCCGCGGGCCTCCCGTCCTCGCTGCTGGACCGCCGGCCGGACATCCAGAACGCCGATGCCCAGCTGCTCGCCGCCCGGTTCAATGCGAAGGAGGCGAAGGCGCAGCTGTTCCCATCGATCCAGCTGACCGGCTCAGGCGGGGTCCAGAGCGCGGCGCTCGGCACCCTGTTCAACTCCGCCAACACGCTCTACAGCCTCGCCGCCTCGCTGACCCAGCCGATCTTCGAGGGCGGCGCCCTGCGCGGCCAGGTCCAGCTCACCGAGGCGCAGTACCAGGAGCTGGGGCAGACCTATGTCAAGTCCGTGCTGGCCGCCTTCGGCGATGTCGAGAACGCGCTGATCGCGACGCAGCAGACCGGGCTGGCTTATCGGGCGCAGCAGGAGGTGGTGGCCCAGGCGCGCGAGGCGTTCCGCCTGTCGGACGCGCAGTACCGGGCCGGCGCCGTGGACCTGCTGACCGTGCTGAACGCGCAGCAGAGCTACTTCTCCGCCCGCGACCAGCTGGTCCAGGCCAAGTCGGAGCGGTTGCAGGCCGCAGTCGCCCTGTACAAGGCGCTGGGCGGCGGCTGGTCCGTGGGCTCGGCGAAGGTAGCCGCCGGCAGCTGAGCGAGAATTTCGGCTCGCCCGAAGAGGGCTGCAGTGCCGCCCGGAATCCGCCATCTTGCCGGCCGACGCTCTTCTGCATTGTGGCATCCGGGCAGGGGAGGCGGGTTGGCTGAGGCGGATCGCGTGGCCGTCCTGATCGACGGCATCTATGCGGCGCTGGTCGGAGAGATCGGCTGGGACCTGTTCCTGCGGGAGGTCGCGACCTGCCTGCCGAACGGCAAGGCGACGCTGTTCTTTCACGATCTCGACAGCGGCAGCGGTGCGTTCTCGGTGAATATGGGCTTCTCGGCCGACGCCGTGGCTGCCTATGGCAGCCATTTCAGCCGGGTGAATCCGTGGATGCGGGCGGCGGCGCAGCGCCCGGTCGGCCTGGCGGTGCGGGCGGAGCAGATGCTACCGCGCCATGACCTGCTGCGCACCGAATTCTACGCCGATTATCTGCAGCCGCACGGCCTGGGCACCGCCGTCGGGGTCACGGTGTACCAGGAGGAGCGCTGCAACTTCATGCTCAGCGTGCTGGGGGCGGAGGCGGACGACGCCACGGTGGACGCCGCCCGCGCGCTGCTCGGCCAGCTGGCGCCGCATCTACGCCGGGTCTTCGCCTATTACCGCCGCTCGCCCCAGGCCGGTGCCACCCTGCAGGACGGCCTCTCGGTGCTCGACCTGCTCGGCATCGGCATGATCCTGGTCGCGCCGGACCGGCGGGTCCGCCACCACAACCAGGCGGCGGAGGCCCTGATCGCCGCCGGCGGCGCGATCGACCAGGACGGGGAGGGGCGCCTTCGCTTTGCCTCGCCCGAGGTGACCGGCGCCCTCGACCGCGCCTTGGGAACGATCCGCCTGGGCCTGTCGCGCGGCCTGCTCGACACCCAGCTGCTGCGGCGCGACGGTGGCCGCGCGCCGCTGCGGGTCCGCTTCGTGCAGCTCGACCAATCCTCGGCCCAGGTGTTCTTCGCCGGCGCCGCGGCGATGGTGCTGATCGAAGACCCGGCGATCTCCTCCGCCGCCGCCCGGATCGAGAGCGCCCGCGCCGCCTATGGCCTGACCGCGGCGGAGCTGCGCGTGGCGCGGCGCCTGATCGAAGGCCTGACCCCGGCCGAGATCGCCGCGGTCGACGGCGTCTCGCCGCTGACCGTGCGCAGCCAGTTGAAGAGCATCTTCGCCAAGACCGACACCCGCCGCCAGGCCGAGGTGGTGCGGAAGCTGTCGGCCGGGGTGTTGTAGGAGGAGGGATCGGCCTGAGAGATTACTACCAAAGCGCATCCGCATCCGTCGAGCCCGCGTTGCGCATCAAATAGGAACTCGTGAACCGTCGATTAGTTTAGATCTGTCTTTTTAATTTCGTAAGATTTTTTTGAATTTGGAAATATAAGATATTTTTGTTCGTCATCATCCCATCGGCGATATATAAAGGATTTATCTGACACTGCGACTATTTGTCTTAGTGCTTCTTGTGCGGTGTTTTTGTCAACGCCTTTTACTCTAAATTTATAGTATAATATTGACCAGGCTATGGCATATTGCCCCATATCTAGGGCGTCTGTAGATCCAAATATTATGGCAGGTTTGTTCTTTTGGCTTCGGAATGAATCCCCTATGCCAGAAGATGCGCCACAGCAAGAAGACATAATTAATGTAAATGGATGCTTTATGATTTGAAAGGCGTCAGAGAAATTTTTCCATCCCAACCTAGTGTCATCTGCGAGTGCAATTCCTATTTCATCTCCATGGCATGATAAATGGACAATATCAAATTCTTTTTGCGATGCTTCTTCGATTGATTTATGAAAGTGATCTTCATCAAGAACATATCTTAATTCATGGTCTATTCCGATAGTTTTCAGGAGGCTTGAGACGGAATCTCCATCAAGATTTTTATTATAGAAATCTACAGGATAGCTTGATTCTATAATCATAGTTTTCATCTTTGCCTCATTTTGCAAAATTTTTGATCGGCAAAATGTCTTATGGATCGTATTCTAGACTTGTAGATCCGCTTGGTGTGGAGGAGAGCGGGCGCTTCAACTCTCCCCCGCCTCCCTCTTGCGGGCCAAAGCCACGCCGTCGCCGATCGGGATGAGCGAGAAATCGACCCGGCTGTCGTCGCGCAGCATAGCGTTGACCCGGCGGATCGCCTCGGTGCCCGCCGACCGGTCGCTCGGGTCTGCCACCCGGCCGCTCCACAGCGCGTTGTCGACCAGCAGCAGGCCGCCCGGGCGCAGCAGGCCGATCGCGGCCTCGGCATAGGCCGGGTAGTTGTCCTTGTCGGCGTCGACGAAGACCATGTCGACGGTCCCCGCCCAGTCCGCGCGCGTCAGCTCTTCGAGCGTGTCGAGGGCCGGCTGCAGGCGGAGCTCGATGCGGTCGGCGACGCCGGCCTCCTGCCAGTAGCGCCGGGCGACCGAGGTCCATTCGGCGCTGACATCACAGCACAGCAGCCGCGCTTCCGGCGGCAGCGCCAGCATCACCGCCAGCGCGCTGTAGCCGGTGAAGGTGCCGATCTCGATCAGCCGGCGGGCGCCGATCAGCCGGGCCAGCAGGGCCATGAACTGGCCCTGCTCCGGCGTGATCTGCATCCCGGCCTGCCCGGCCGCGACCCGGCGCGTCTCCTGCCGCAGCCGGGCCAGGATCTCCGGCTCGCGCAGCGAGGCGTCGATCAGGTATTTCTGAAGTGCGTCGTCGAGGCCGATGCTCATGGCGTCACATGCACGCTGGGGTTGCGCTGCACCGGCACCGGCCGGCGCAGCTCGTTGCGGATCCTCATCGCCTCGAACACCGGGGCGGTGCCGGGGCGCGGCACGAAGCGGCCTTCGCCGCGCTGGACCTTCAGCTCCTTATTCTCCCACACCACCTTGCCCTGGCTCAGGGTGATGACGGGCAGGCCGCGCACCTCCATGCCCTCGAACACATTGACCTCGATGTTCGAATGCTGGGTGGCGGCGCTGATCGTCTTGGTCGCGGCCGGGTCCCAGACCACCAGGTCGGCGTCGGCGCCGGGCGCGATCACGCCCTTCTGCGGGTAGAGGTTGAAGATCTTCGCGGCGTTGGCCGAGGTGGCGGCGACGAACTCGCTCGGGGTCAGCCGGCCGGTGTTGACGCCATGGGTCCACAGCACCGCCATGCGGTCCTCGATGCCGCCGGTGCCGTTCGGGATCAGGGTGAAGTCATCGATCCCCATCCGCTTCTGCTCGGTGCGGAAGGCGCAATGGTCGGTGGCGACGACCTGCAGGCTGCCGGCGGTCAGCCCGTCCCACAGCGACTTCTGATGGTCCTTGGAGCGGAAGGGCGGGCTCATCACCCGGGCGGCGGCATAGGCCCAGTCCTTGTTGCGGTACTCGCTCTCGTCCAGGGTCAGGTGCTGGATCAGCGGCTCGCCATAGACGCGCTGGCCGTTGGCGCGGGCGCGGGCGATCGCCTCATGCGCCTCGCGGCAGGAGGTGTGGACGATGTAGAGCGGCACGCCGGCGGCGCCGGCGATCATGATGGCGCGGTTGGCGGCCTCGCCCTCGACCTCCGGGGGGCGCGACAGGGCGTGACCCTCCGGCCCGGTGATGCCGGCCTCGAGCAGCGCCTTCTGCAGCAGCCAGACGATGTCGCCGTTCTCGGCATGCACCATCGGCAAGGCGCCGATCTCGCGGCAGCGGGTGAAGCTGTGCATCAGCACGTCGTCATCGACCATCAGGGCGTTCTTGTACGCCATGAAGTGCTTGAAGCTGTTGACCCCGTGCTCGGCCACCAGCGTGCCCATCTCCTCCCGCACCTGGTCGGACCACCAGGTGATGGCGACGTGCAGCGACCAGTCGGACACGGCCTTCTCGCCCCATTCGCGCCACTGGCGATAGCCGTCGAGCAGGCTCTGCTGCGGGCCGGGGATGCAGAAGTCGATGATCATGGTGGTGCCGCCGGACAGCGCCGCGGCGGTGCCGGTGTAGTAGTCGTCGGCGGCCACCGTGCCCATGAACGGGAACTGCATATGGGTGTGCGGGTCAATGCCGCCCGGCAGCAGATAGCTGCCCGAGGCGTCGATCACCCGGGCGCCGGTCGGGGCGGCGAGGTCGGGGCCGACGGCGACGATCCTGCCGTCGTCGCAGATCACATCGGCGCGGAAGCTGCGGTCGGCGTTCACCACCGTGCCGCCCTTGAGTGCGATCGTCATGGCCGGCGCTCTCCTCTTGTCGCGTGCCTTGTTCCCTGTCGACGGGGAGAGTGGGACGGATCGCGAGGCGAGGCAAGATCGATCCTGACCATTTGGTCAGGCGGCGGCCGATACAAAAAGGCCGGGACCCGAAGGTCCCGGCGAGGTCAGGGAGGAAAGCGGCTCACGCGGAGCCGATGAATACGTTACGTATCATCAATTGAGGTGTCAACACGAATCGTATCGTTTCCGGATCAGTCCCGCATCACCCATTTGACCGGCACCGCCCATTCGATCGCGACGTCGGAGATCAGGGGCGCGTTGTAGCTGAACAGGGTGAAGAAGCCGGGGCCGCTGCCGCGCATCAGGATTTTGACGAAGGTCCGGCCATCGGCCAGGCGGATCACGCATTCCCGGCCGATCAGCTGGTCCGGGTCGGCCCGGACGTTGCGGTAATAGATGACGTCGCGATCGCGGAAGGCGGGGGCCATCGAATCGCCGCGGACGATCACGGCAACGGTGTGCTCGTCGGCCGCCGGCGGGGCGTCGGCCTCGTCGATCCGCTCGGTCGACTGGTCGCCCTCGAACATGTGGATCTCGGCGCCGGCGCCGACATGGCCGACCACCGGCACCATCGGCCGCAGGCCTGCCGGGGCACCTTCGCCGGTGAGCAGCCAGGCCTCGGAGACGCCGAAGGCGGCGGCATAGCGGCCGGCGGCGTCACGGCGCAGGCCGCGCAGCCCGGATTCATGGGCGCGGTAGGTGATCGGGCTCCAGCCGAAGGCGCGGGCGGCGTCCGCAGCGGTCTCGTGACCGGCCTTGGTCCGTGCCAGCACGAGGCGTTGATGCGGTTCCAGCATGAAGGGCATTTAGCACGTTTTGTAACCTGATGACAATTCGTTTCGTATTGCGTTAACTAGATACGAAACGTATCGTCATGACATGGAAAACACGATCACCAGCTTCGATGACCTGTTCACTCGCTGGCCGAGGCAGGGTCATCTCTCCACCGATCTCGGCGTCACGCCGCAGCATCTGCGGATGATGCGGGTGCGCCGGTCGGTCCCGGTGCGCTTCTGGCCCCGCTTCGTCGCCGCCGCCTCCCGGCGCGGCATCGCCGGCGTCGACTACGACCTGCTGGTCCGGCTGCATATCCCGGAGGGAACGGCCGTGACCCTGCCACCATCCTGTCATGGAGACCACATATGAGCACCCTGCCGACCCTCAACCAGATCGAGGGCATGCCGATCGCCGCCGTCGCGGCGCTGCCGGCCGAAGCGCTGGCACAGCTGGTCGACGACCTGGTCGTCCTGGTCGAGCACAGCCGCAGGCTGCAGGCGGTGATCGCCACCGCGCTGGCCCTGCGCAGCGGCCGGCCGGCTGTGCGGGTCATCGGCCGCGAGGTCGAGGGGTGGCTGTGATGAGCGAGCCACGCAGCAGCCTGTCGCGCCACCAGCGGCCTTCGCCGGCGCAGGTGGAACAACTGCGTCGCATGCGGGTCGCGGCCTGGCACGCCCAGGGCGTCGTCGTGATCCGGCCCGAGGAGGTGGAGGACGACTGGATCCGCCAGGCGATCGTGAACGAGGCCGACCGCCTTTACGGCAAGCGGACGAAGGAGGAGTGAGGATCGCGGCCGCGCGCCATCGGACGGATCAGGAGCTAAGCCTTGCCGCCGAACAGCGCCTCGGCCCGCCGCCTCATCTCCTCTGGCGGCACGTCCTCGATATGGCTGGAGATGCTCCAGACATGGCCGAAGGGATCGACCACCGTGCCCAGCCGGTCGCCGTAGAACTGGTCGGCGACCGGTCGTGCCAGGGTGGCGCCGGCGGCCAGGGCCCGCTCCACCACCGCGTCGACATCCTCGACATAGAGATGCAGCGAGACGGGAGTGCCGCCGATCGCGGTCGGGCTGGACCAGCCCGTCTCCGGCATCTCGTCGGCCAGCATGATCAGGCTGCCGCCGATCGTCAGCTCGGCATGGCCGATGGTCCCGCCCGGCGCGCCCATGCGCAGCCGCTCGGCGGCGCCGAAGGCGGTGCGGTAGAAGTCGATCGCCGCAGCGGCGCCGCGGACGATCAGATAGGGGGTGACGGTCGGGTAGCCGTCCGGAATCGGCTTCACCTGTGCGGCCATGGCCTCCTCCCTGAGATGATCACGGCGCGTTCGGTCGCGCCCTGCGATCGATCATACAGAATGCGCGTGTGGACGGGCAGGGATGCAAGCGTGCCGAAGGACAGCCGGCCGCTCAGGCGCTCAGGGCCGCGGCGGCTTCGTGCGCGGTGCCGGGGGCTTCGGGGCGGGGCGGTGGGGACGGTCTTCCTCGATCCGGATGTGCCGGTCCTGCGCGTCCGGCCGGCGGATCGAGGAGGCGAAGCGGCCGGCGGCATGGCGGGCGACCTCGACCCGGCTCTGCCGCTCGGCGATCTCGATCCGGCCGATCTCGGCCTTGGTGACATGGCCGCGGCGGCACAGGAAGGGCAGCAGCCAACGCGGATCGGCATTGTTGGCGCGGCCGACATTCAGCCGGAACCAGACCGATTCACCGTCACCCTCGCGGGCCGGGCCGCCCTCCCGGGCGGGACGGGGCGGGCGCCGGTCGGCCGCGGCGGACCGCTCCGGTGGCGGCGACAATTCCTCGGGTGCGGGAAGCAGGCTGCGATGCAGGCGGACCAGGGCGACGGCGAGATCCTCCGCGCTGCGCTCGGCCAACAGGGCGCGAGCGCCGGCCAGATCCTCCTCCGTCGCCGGCTCGGCCAGGATGGTCTCCTGGGCCAACCGTGCCTGGTCGCGGGCGCGGATCTCGTCCGCTGCCGGCGGCGGCGACCAGACCGCCTCAATCCGGGCGGCGCCGAGCAGCCTTTCGGCCTGGTGGCGGCGGTTGTACGGCACCAGCACGACGCTGACACCCTTGCGCCCGGCCCGGCCGGTGCGGCCGCTGCGATGCTGCAGGACCTGTGCGTCATGCGGCAGCTCGGCATGGATGACCAGGCCGAGATCCGGCAGGTCGAGCCCGCGGGCCGCGACATCGGTGGCGACGCAGACCCGCGCCCGGCCATCGCGCAGCGCCTGCAGCGCGCGGTTGCGCTCGACCTGGCTCAGCTCGCCCGACAGCGCCGCGACGGCGAAGCCGCGCTCCAGCAGATTGCCCTGCAGCCGGCGGACCGCCTCGCGGGTCGAGCAGAACACGATGGCGCCGCGCGCCTCGAAGAAGCGCAGGATGTTGACCACGGCGCGCTCCACCTCATGCGGCGCGACCTGCATCGCCCGGTACTCGATGTCGCGGTGCGGCTCGTCGCGCGACGACATGGCGATGCGCTGCGCGTCACGCTGAAAGCGCCGGGCGAGGGCGATGATCTCCTTCGGCAGCGTGGCCGAGAACAGCAGGGTCCGGCGCTCCGCCGGGGCGGCGTCGAGGATCGCCTCGAGATCCTCGCGGAAGCCGAGGTCGAGCATCTCGTCGGCCTCGTCCAGCACCACGGCGCGCAAGGCCGAGAGGTCGAGCTGGCCGCGCTCGATATGGTCGCGCAGGCGCCCGGGCGTGCCGACGACGATGTGGCAGCCGGCGGCCAACAGGCGCTGCTCGCGCCGGGCGTCCATGCCGCCGACGCAGGCGAGGACGCGGCCTCCCGCCGGCTGGTACAGCCACTCCAGCTCGCGCTGCACCTGCAGCGCCAGCTCGCGGGTCGGGGCGATCACCAGGGCGAGCGGCGCCCCGGCAGGCCCGAGCCGCTCGGCATCGCCGAGCAGCGTGCCGCCGAGGGCCAGGCCATAGGCCACGGTCTTGCCTGACCCGGTCTGGGCCGAGACCAGCAGGTCGCGGTCGGCGTTCTCGGATTGCAGCACGGCGGCCTGGACCGGCGTGGGTTCGGCATAGCCGCGCTCGGACAGGGCGCGCAGCAGGCTGGCGGGGGCGGGAGAGAAAGGCATGTCGCACTAGACCCTTGTTTCGAGCCGTGGCGGACACTGCTCCTGATGGGGATCCCGACCTTCCGAAATGCCCTGGGACGACCACGCATCGCTGCGGGCCGGTCCAACGGCGGGAGATCTCTGGATCATCGCGCGCATCGATACGCGAACCGAGCGCCGCGCACAAGGGCAGGGCTGTCAGCGGCAGGGCAGCGAACTCAAGTTACAGGTGATCGTGTCCCCGGGAGTGGAGTAGGAGCGGCGAGGTGATCACCGCGCTCTCCGGCGTGGGCCGGGTTGGTCAGGCAGCCATGATAGGCAGGCTGACGAGGGGATCATCGCCGATGGCGGCGACGCTTTCCAGGGTCATGTAGCGGCAGCGCTGGACGGCCCATTCGTCGTTCTGTTCGAGGAGCAAGGCGCCGACGAGGCGGAGGATGGCGGCCTCGTTGGGGAAGATGCCGACGACCTCGTTGCGGCGCTTGATCTCGCCGTTGAGGCGTTCCAGCGGGTTGGTGGAGTGGATCTTGGACCAGTGGTCCTTGGGGAACCCCATGTAGGCCAGGACGTCGGTCTCGGCCTGGTCCATGAAGGTGGCGAGCTTGGGCAGCTTGGGTCGGAGCTGATCGGCGACCTTGCGCCACTGGGTTTGGCCGGCGCCGGCATCCTCCTGGGCGAAGGCAGTGGCGATGAAGGCCGAGACCACCCGGCGGCCGCTCTTGCCGGCATGGGCGAGTGCGTTGCGCATGAAGTGGACTCGGCAGCGCTGCCAGGTGGCGGTCAGCACCCGGGCGGCGGCGGCCTTCAGCCCCTCATGCGCGTCGGAGATCACCAGCTCGACGCCACGCAGGCCGCGCCGGGCGAGGCTGCGCAGGAACTCGGTCCAGAAGGTCTCGGCCTCGGACGGGTCGACGTCCAGGCCAAGCACCTCGCGCCGTCCATCGGTGTTGGCGCCGACAGCCACGATCACTGCGACCGAGATGATCCGGCCGGCTTGACGGACCTTCACGTAGGTGGCGTCGATCCACAGATACGGCCAGTCGCCCTCGATCGGGCGGGTCAGGAAGGCCTGGACCTTCTCGTCGATCTCCTCGCACAGCCGGCTCACCTGGCTCTTCGACATCCCCGAGCCGCCCATGGCACGGACCAGCTCATCCACCGAGCGGGTCGAGATCCCTTGCACGTAGGCTTCCTGGATCACCGCCGCCAGCGCCTTCTCAGCCAGACGCCGCGGCTCCAGGAAACCGGGGAAGTAGCTGCCCGTCCGCAGCTTCGGGATGCGCAGTTCCACCGTCCCCGCCCGGGTCTCCCAGTCCCGCTCGCGGTAGCCGTTGCGCTGCGCCTGACGCTCCGGGCTCTTCTCGCCGAAGCCCGCGCCGGTCTTCGCCGTCACCTCCAGCTCCATCAGCCGCTGCGCCGCGAACCCGACCTTCCTTCGCCCGCCGAAGCGGGCTTCGCGAAGGCGGGTCATCTCCCGCAGCAGATCGGCGTCAGCGCTCTTCTCCATCAGCCCACGCAGGGCCATCATGTCCTCGGTCATCTTCGGTTCCTTCGGTTCCAGGTTGGTGTCAGCAACCAGACCCTACCGGAGAACCGCAGATGACCACCGCTATGGATAAGTAGCCCGCCGCCGCCGGACTCTCGGCGGTCGCTGCGACGGGCTACTTATCCACAGCTCCTACACCACTCGGGGGGACACGACCTTCTGATGTGGGAGGAACCGTCCGGGAGACTTGGTGCGGCGGCGGCAGGGGTGTCGGCATGGGTTTCCCGCTCGCGTCGCTTGTCAGACGCCGCGAGCGGGAAAGGCAACCGGCTCAGCCGCCTTGGATGGCGCGTCGTACTTCGCCGGCAAAGCCCTTGATGGTGAAACCCTCAGGAATCTCGTCGATCAGGATGATGTCGGAGATCGCATTGTTAATGCGAAGCGGCCTGATCGCCGTATATTCGGGGGAGTTATACCAAGTCGTTGCGGCCTCTCGGTTCGGGAACTCTATGAGGACGACAGATCCCGGCCAAGCGCCTTCGACGACGTCGCCAGGACCTTGGGCGAGCCACTTGCCGCCATAGGGTGCGACGGTCGCCTCAACCTGCTCCAGGTAGCTGAGGCCGTCACTGTTCGGAACGTCGCCGGGTATGCGCAGGTGGTTGATTAGATAGGTTTTCATACTTCCAATTCCTTCTGGTTGCGGCACGGAACCGCGGGGGAGGCAGATCAAACGAGGGAGGCGAACTGAGCCTTGTCGAACGGCAGGAGGGTGTCGAGCTGGCCCGAGCGTATTTTTTTCGGCCAGGCCGGATCGCTCAGTAGGGCGCGACCCACGGCGATAAGGTCGAACTCATCCGCGCTGAGCCGCTTGAGCAGATTGTCGAGCGTGCCGACCGGCGCCCCCGTCGACTGGCCTCGGAGCTGCTCGATGAAGTCGGCGCCGGCAAGACCCACCGAGCCTACGCTGATTGTCGCACGGCCCGTCAGCTTGCGTGTCCATCCGGCTAGGTTTAGGTTGGTTTCCGGAAACTCAGGCTTCCAGAAGCGCCGCGTCGATGCGTGAAATATATCGACACCAGCGTCGGCAATGGGTGCCAGTAGCTGCTCCAGCGCCTCGGGCGTTTCCGCCAGCCGGGCGCCATAATCCTGCTGTTTCCACTGCGAATAGCGGAAAATCATGGGGAAATCGGTGCCGATTGCCTCGCGAACGGCGCGTACGACCTCAACCGCGAAGCGAGTTCGTTCGATCGCATCGCCGCCATAGATATCTGTACGTGTGTTGGAGCCTGCCCAGAGAAACTGGTCGATGAGATAGCCGTGTGCGCCGTGCAGTTCGATTGCATCGAAGCCGAGAGCACGCGCGGCCGCCGCGGCCCGTGCGAACGCGTCAATCGTGTCGGCAATGTCCGAATCGCTCATCCCGTGGAAGTCAGCGGTCGCATCGACAGGCCCTTCCGATGGGGCGTCGGGATGCGGGCCGGTGCCGGGGTCGCGAGCAATGCCCTGATGCCAGAGCTGCGGCGCGATCTGTCCGCCGGCCRCATGCACTTCGGACACGACCCGTCCCCAGCCCTCGAGGCTATCGGACGCATGGAAGTTGGGTATGGCTGCGTCATTCGAGGCGGCAGGACGTCCGATCGTCGTGCCTTCGGTGATGATAAGTCCCACCCCTCCCTCGGCGCGGCGGCGATAATAGTCCGCGACCTCTTGTGTAGGGACGCCGGCCGGGCTGAACCGTCGCGTCATCGGGGCCATAACGATCCGGTTCGGCAAGTCGAGGGAGCCGAGCCGAAACGGGCGAAACAGGGGGGTGACGTCCATAATCATATCCCTATCATGAGATTCTTGCGGTCCCCGCGCCGGTGCCGTCCGGCCGAGGCTGACGGTCAGACTCGATGTGCGCGGCCCTGCTTCGACGTCCCAGGCCCTGAGAATCCGATGCCGATCGGATGCGCCGGTCAGAGGGCCATGCCGCCCGAAACCTCGATCCGCTGGGCATTCACCCACCGGTGATCCTCTGACAGCAGGGACGCAATCATGGGGCCGATATCTTCCGGCAACCCGGTCCGCCCGAGAGCCGTCATGTCCGCCACCCGCTTGTTCAGCTCGGGATTGTCCCGAACCATCCCGCCGCTGAAATCGGTCGCAATGGCGCCAGGTGCGACCGTGTTGACGGCGATCCGCCGCGGCCCCAGTTCCTTCGCCATGTATCTGGTCAGCACCTCGACCGCCCCCTTCATCGACGCATAGGCACCGCTGCCCGGTATCGTGATGCGGGTCAGCCCGGTCGATATGTTCACGATGCGCCCGCCGTCATTGATGAGCGGCAGCAGCGTCTGGGTGAGAAAAAAGACGCCCTTGAAATGGACATTGTAGAGCGCGTCGAGTTCGTCCTCGGTCGTGCTCTCGAACGCGTTGTGGTGGGATATGCCGGCGTTGTTCACGAGGTAGTCGAACCGCTGCGCGCCAAGATCGGTGAGGGCGGCCGTGAGGTTCGGCCCGAACGCGCCGAACGATCCGATCCTGCCGGTGTCGAGCTGCAGCGCCAAGGCCTTGCTGCCGGCTTCCGCGGCGAGTTCGACGACCTTGTCTGCCTCTGCCCTGCTGGTGTTGTAGGTGAAGACGGACTCGACCCCGCGCTCGGCGAGATTTAGGACAATCGAGCGGCCCAGGCCCCGGCTGCCGCCTGTGACGACCGCGATTTTCCGAGGGCCGGCCAAAGTCATGGTGCTGGTCATCTTTGCACACTCCTTCTTGGATGATGGTGCATGACGATGCAGGTGCAACGCTGTGGTTCGACGGAGATCCGCGCTACTGCGGGAAGAGCACGGCGATGGCGATTGCCATCGTCACGATGCTGAACACGGTGCTGGCGATGACCATGGATCCGGCTGTCGCTGAGTCCAGGCGGTAGTTCACGGCGAACAGTATCCCGAAGAACCCCGATGGCACCGCCGCCAGCAGGATGGCCACCTTCGCGGTTTCGGCCGAGACCGGCAGGATGAACACGACCGCGGCGGTCAGCAGCGGCCGGATGATGTCGGCCGCTCCGGTCGCCCTGACGACCTTCCAATCCAGCCGGAAGGACTGGCCCGACAGGACCAGGCCGGTGAGGAACAGCGCAACGCCGGCGGCCGCATTCCCGATCAGCAGCAGGCAGGCGTCGACGACGGGGCCGAGCTTCAGCTGTAACAGCGAGAGTRCGATGCCGAGCACCGGCGCCAGGACCACGGGCTTGGTCAGTGCGCGCCGCAGGGCTCGGAGGATCCGAAGGGTCACCGGTTCGGCAGCCGCGCCGTCTTTCCCCCCATAGATCTCGAGGAGGACCAGCGTGAGCGGACTGACGAGGATGGAGCCGGCTGCCAATGTGACGGCGACCGGAACGGTTCCGGTCGGGCCGAGCACCGCGGACACGATGGGAAGCCCGACGCCCGCGAGGTTCGGAAAGGCGATCGTCAGGGCCTGGAGCGCAGCGTCCTCCTTGCCGATCTTGGAGGATGCGTGCTGACGGAAATACCACGCCAGGTACAGCAGCAGCATGACCCCGCCGGAGATCGCGAAGAGCGGCGCCTGCGCCAGCATCTCGTTTCGTGGCGCCGATGCCGTCGCCGCAAACACGGATGCCGGCAGGGCGAAGTCCATCACCAGCTTGTTCAGGCTGTCGACCTGATGATTTTCGACGATGTGCGTTCGTCCGGCGGCATAGCCCAGCCCCATCACGAAGAACACCGGCGCCAGCGCCAGCAGGATTGCGTCCGACATCATGGGAACGGCCTCCACCTGCGGATGACCGGGACGATGTGCGGGCACCTCGCCGCGCAATCCGCCCATGTCATCGGTCAAAGGCTAAGGGCAAGGCCGCGCGCCGCTCCATCGCACATTCGATCGTCGGTGCTCCGTGTTCGTAGAGCAGAGCCTATACCTAGGTCTTGGGCGATAGTCTGAACCGACAGTTTTCGTTTGCCTTGCGGCGATGACGATCCGGTCCGCGGCACTATACCAAAGTATTTAGTCGGCGACCGGAATGCACGGTTCCGACAGCCCTCCTGTAGAATGGAGGCAGGGCCGGGGTCCGCCGTACCGTCCATCTCGTGGTCCCGACGACGCTTCTGCCAGGTCGCTCGGAGACCACTCCCGATACTCAAAGATCGAGGTGGTCTCATGTCCGCGTTCCACAGCAAGCGCATCCTCCTGCTGGCCTCGCTGCTGGCCTCCGTCGCCCCCGCCGCCGCATCGGCCGCGCCCGCCGCGCCGATCAAGAACATCGTGCTGGTGCACGGCGCCTGGGTCGACGCCTCCGGCTGGAAGCCGGTCTACGACATCCTGACCAGGGACGGCTTCCACGTGACCATGGTGCAGCAGCCGCTGACCAGCCTGGCGGACGACGTCGCCGCCACCAAGCGGGTCCTCGACCAGCAGGACGGGCCGACCGTCCTGGTGGCCCACAGCTATGGCGGGTCGATCATCACCGAAGCCGGCGAGGACCCGCATGTCGCCGCCCTGGTCTATGTCGCGGCCCATGCGCCCGATGTCGGCGAGGACGAAGCCGCCCTCGGCAAGAAGACGCCGAG